>CAYXQH010000209.1:0-8957 GCA_964467425.1 uncultured Saprospiraceae bacterium | reverse complement strand
AGTGGAGTTGTAGGTGGAAACCCCGGCTTCGGCTTAAGCGTTTTTGACATGGGTGAAGAAGAAGCCGATACAGAAGATAATGTTGGCATTTTATTTTTCCATGGCTCGCCTGATGCTCCAACAGTAGATGTATTAACAGGAGGTGCTACAATTATTGATGATGCTTCTTTTGGCGATTTCCAAGGATATTTGAATGTTCCTGCTGATGAGTACATTTTAGATATTACACCAGGTAATGACAACTCAACTATCGTTGCTTCCTATGAAGCTGATTTTAGTTTTTGGGATGGAAAAACAGCTGTTATCTTTGCTTCAGGATTTTTAGGCGGAGATGATCCGGCTTTCGAACCTTGGGTAGCTTTGAGTACTGGTGGCACCTTCCCTTTGGACGAGGTGGACAATACGCCTCCTCCTGCTACAGCGAGAGTTCAAATCATTCACAACTCTCCTGAACCAAAGGTAGACATTTATGCAAATGACGATTTACTTTTAAATAATTTTGTTTTTAGAACGGCTACGCCTTTTATTGATGTGCCTGCTGGCGTTTTGATCAATATCGGAGTTGCTCCTAAGAATAGTGACTCTGCTGCTGATGCCATTGCAAATTTCCCCGTGACGTTTGAAGAAGGCAAAACTTATGTTGTCATCGCTAGTGGAATTGTAGGCGGAAACCCTGGTTTTGATTTAAGTGTTTTTGATATGGGTGAAGAAGAAGCCGATACGGAAGATAATGTTGGCATTTTATTTTTCCATGGTTCGCCTGATGCTCCAACCGTTGATGTCCTAACTGGAGGTGCTCCAATTATTGACGATGCTTCTTTCGGCGATTTTCAAGGGTATTTGAATGTTCCTGCTGATGAGTACATCTTAGATATTACACCAGGCAATGACAACTCGACTATCGTTGCTTCTTACGAAGCTGATTTTAGTTTTTGGTCTGGAAAAACGGCAGTTATTTTTGCTTCAGGATTTTTAAGTGGGGATGATCCAGCTTTCGAACCTTGGGTCGCATTAAACACTGGAGGTACTTATCCTTTAGATCAAATTATAAGCACTCCTCCCCCACCTGCTACAGCGAGAGTTCAGATCATCCACAATTCTCCTGAGCCAAAGGTAGACATTTATGCAAATGACGATTTACTTTTAAATAATTTTGTTTTTAGAACGGCTACGCCTTTTATTGATGTACCAGCTGGCGTTTCTATTAACATCGGAGTTGCTCCTAAAAATAGTGACTCTGCTGCTGATGCTATTGCCAATTTTCCAGTGACGTTTGAAGAAGGTAAAACTTATGTCGTTATCGCTAGCGGAATTGTAGGTGGAAACCCTGGTTTTGATTTAAGTGTTTTTGATATGGGGGAAGAAGAGGCCGATACAGAAGATAATGTTGGTATTTTATTTTTCCATGGTTCTCCAGATGCACCTACTATTGATATACTGACCGGAGGCGCTCCAATTATTGACGATGCTTCTTTTGGTGATTTTCAAGGATACCTGAATGTTCCTGCTGATGAGTACATCTTAGATATTACACCAGGCAATGACAACTCGACTATCGTTGCTTCTTACGAAGCTGATTTTAGTTTTTGGGATGGAAAAACAGCTGTTATTTTCGCTTCTGGATTTTTAAGCGGCGATGATCCGGCTTTTGAACCTTGGGTTGCATTAAACTCAGGAGGTACTTTCCCGCTAGACCTAGTTACACATAATGTGAATGGTTCCATTCCAAATGCAATGATCAATAATAATCAGACCAGTACCTTAGCTGATTTTAGTTTAATTCCTAATCCTGCAAATGGAAATACAACATTGAATTTCAACATCGAAAATGAATCTACGGTTCGTGTTTCTATCACTAATCAATTAGGGCAACTCATTAAGTCGGACTATTTTGGAGTTCAATCAAAAGGATTATTTCAAACAACAGTAGACTTGAGTACACTTACAACAGGTATGTATTTAATTTCAGTGCAAACTCAAAATAGCATTGAAACGAAAATGCTTCAGGTTACAAAAAATAATTAATGTTTAATATCATGGATCATCTGATACCTTTCAGATTGATGATGCATTAAACACAAGCCATTTAGAAAGTACAATTCAAAAATTGGGTATTAGATTTAGGAAGTTTTCCTTTTTCTAATATCCAATTCTTTTTTTGGATAGAACATATATTGCGGTTTCTACTCGAATTCAAGAATCTGCAGGATGCTATCCATTATTTTTCAAAGGCTTTTTTAGCTATTTATCATTTCATAAAAAACCTCGAAAGCCTGTATCGTATCCGTTTTTCTTTGTTTTCGCTCCAATTATCCCCAATTTAATTCTGCTTAACACTTTTTATTTAGAATTTTCAACATTAATTCAGTAAATTCGGAAAGATTTAATATCACATAGTTTTAGGGGATGAGTTTACTTATTCTCTAAAAGGGAGATTAAGGTTATCCGTTCAAGCGGATAACCTTTTTATTAAAAAACGAAATGTTGCTGTTATACTTGGTTCATCAATGGTATATAGTCTAAAGAGAAACCATTTTTATAAAGTATAATACAGCGTATGATCGGTATCAAGACTATAACTAAAAGCCAGCGTTTAAATCGTTCCGCATGTCCTTCTTGTCATACGAAGGTTTATAATATTCAAATCAATAAGTACTTCCAATTACTATTTATTAGCCTTTTCAACATTAGTCGAAAAGAATACCTGCAATGTAAACCTTGCAATAAAACGCTGTCCGAAACTACCATTAAAAAACAGCAGATTCTTGAGCAAACGCAAAAAACCAAAGCGGATGGAACCGTCGTTTTAAAACACACGCATCAAACATTAAAAGGCAGCTCCAGCACGACATATTATGATCACAGCAAGTACATCCCGGAAATTGAAAATAAAGAACTCATAGGCCAAACGATTATTGCTATTATGTGTCTTATGTCTCGTCTTGATGAACGTATTTCAATAAACGAAAACGAATCTTATCTTTTTATAGAAAGCAAATTTCAGGAACACCAAAAGAGTTTAGATAAAACATTTATAAAAATTAAAACAGCAAATCTGGAATTAGCGAAAAAAGAGGTTGAAAAATTATTTACAGAAGCTCATGAAAAACTGGGCACCAACTCTATTAATTTTATTTTACGTCAGTGTTTATCTTTAACGAAAAATCAATTTATATTACATCACGAAATTGATGCTTTTTTAAAAGTATTATTGGATATTTTTGAAATCGGAAACCTAAGACATGAATCTTATATTTCTGATTTAAGATTTTAAAACAAAACGAAATGAAACTTAAAGATGTAGTCATTGTATTTACAATCCTGAGCTTTGGAGCAACCTTCTTTTCCTTCTACCATTTTTTTAAGTTCCTTTTTGATGGTGGTTTTGACATCGATCGACTCACCATCAATGTCAGCTATATCTTTTCAAACATATTACAGTTCATATTTTTAATTATCGGAGTGGTAGGTTTAATCAGATATTTTACTTCCCAAAATATTTATAACAGGTTATTGAAAGTATATCTTTTACATCTCACCTTTATCTTTTTTATACATATCCCGACTACATTACATTATCAATATTTCTCAGAATATGCACAAAGAACCTGGATAAGCATAGGTTTTAATATCTTCTATCTCTCTTTTGCCATCATTACGATTTTGTTTTACACGCAACAAAAAGTCAACGTAATACCTGCCCCTGTAAAAAGTCAGAGTACTCGTTTTGTTCACTATATATTGGATGCCTTCTATGTCAATGTGACACTGTTCACCGCTTATGGATATTACCTTTACAATTTCGATTTTGCTGGAGAAGGAATGTTTATTACAGCTTATGCTATGCTTATCGTAGGTCCATTTTTCTATTATTTAATTTCTGAAAGTTGCTTTAGACAAACCATAGGCAAGATCGTTACGGGCTCGTATGTACGCTCTAAAACTGGTGGTGCACCAGGATTTGGTAGAATTTTAGGGCGATCTTTATGTAGATATATTCCTTTTGAAGCATTTTCCTATTTGCCTTCTCCGATGGCCAAATGGCACGATCAAATTTCAGGTACTGATGTTTTTAAAAAATCGGATGTAGATATGGCTAATCAAGATCCAATATTGGATCATCTAATAAATGAAGATAGTTACCACGAGCTATAATTTTTTTACTTAAGCAATAATCTCGAATTAAGCTTTATGGGAATAAAACCTGTACTTATTGTTTTTGTCATACTCAATATCTTTGTTGAGGTCTATTATGGTTTCAGCTATTTTACATACATAGCTGAATTTCAGCAAGGTAATTTGCCAGGAAGTTTTTTTAGCGTTCTTACCTATAGATTTGTTTATGATTCCATCTTTATGATTCTTGGTATTGCAGGTGTAATACTCTATTTCGTCTACAACTTTAAGATGGGTAAAATCCTGAGTATTTATTTATTGCATCAGGTGATGGAATTCATTGCTTTCTTCCCTAATAAAACGCGAAATATTTCTCGCATTTTATCCAACGAAATAGATCTGGATATATGGCGCGAGCTTATCTATCTTTTCAATTTTATTTTCATTGTTCTCATCATCTTTTATTTTATTAAACGAAAAATATCCGTCCTACCTAGACGGGTAACGAAAAGAAGGATTCGATTTTCACATTACTTTATAGATAATTTTTATCTCAACTTACTCCTGTTAAAAGTTTTTGGTTTTCAATTGGCCGTAAGCTTAAACGATTTTTCTATGGGAAATTACAATTTTTTTACTCCCGCGTTCTATATCGGTCTTTTTATGAGCGCATTTTTATACTATACTGTTTCCGAAAGTATATTCAGTCAAAGTATAGGAAAAATGATAACAGGTGCTTATGTCCGTTCCGAAAATGGTCAATCACCTAATTTTGGTCAGATTTTACTCCGTTCCATTTGTAGATATATTCCATTCGAAGCATTTTCATTCCTACCAAGCCCAATGGTTAAATGGCATGATAAATTTTCCAATACCGACCTTTTTTACCAATCAAATATTCAACCTGAAGAAGATTCTATCATCAAGCATCTCGTCTTAGAAGAAGACAGAACAAATAGCTGAATTACAAAGCTAAAAAGCTAATTATAGCACTTTTGGTCACTTACACTCAAAACCAGGATTCAAATAATTTCATAAAAAATCCTTCTTTTTTAAGATATGACCCAACGTTTTGATGTTTTAGATCGTATTAACTAATAAGATATGCTAACTGCGCGTCATTTGTAGCAATATTAGATAAATTTAGATGTGTTATTATTGTAAATTATAACATATCTATGACAAATGATCGTTATATTTGAATAATAAACTGATTATATTCTAAAACTCGTCTTTCGCAGACTAAACCTAATTAAGTTATGAAAAACAAAATACTCTTACTTTTCAGCTTGGTTGCCCTGATTTCTATCGTTTCTTGTAAGAAAGAAGGCGTAGATATTGAGTACCACTACTATCCTCAAGAGGATTATGCTATTATTACTCAATATTTAGATCTTCCTGAGATTCCAATGGGTTATCAAAATGACCTGCCTGATTATTTTTCTTCAGCAAATCGTACGTTTGACAGAGATATGGCTACTCTAGGTCGTGTTTTGTTTTACGATAAAAACCTATCTGATGATAAAACAATCTCTTGTGCATCTTGTCACAAACAAGAGTTGGCCTTTTCAGATGATGTAGCGTTTAGTGATGGTGTAAACAATCAAAAAACTGCCAGAAACTCTTTGGCATTAGGTTCTGTATTTAGCTTTAATGAATATTATGGTTCTTCTATCGTTGGTAGAGTTCCTTTCTTTTGGGATAATAGAGCAAGCTCTGTTCAAGAACAATCCGAAGCTACGCTTGGAAATCCTCTTGAAATGAATATGGAAATGCATGAAGTATTAAATGCTGTTAAAGCTCAGCCTTACTATGAGCCATTATTCCAGGCTGCTTATGGAAATGGTCCTGAGCGGGAGCAAGAAATCCTTGATGCTATTGGTATCTTTGTAAACAGTATTGGATCTTTTAATTCAAGATATGATAATGCTGTTGACAATTACTTAAACGAAAAAGGTTCTTTAAGCAACATCAGCAATAATGATCTAGATGGCTTCTCTCCAGAAGAAAATATGGGTCGAGTTCTATTTGTTAACAATTGTTCTAGCTGCCATGGTAATATCGAAGAAGGTATTGCTGCTCCTGGTTTAATTGAAGCAAATAATGGCTTAGACCTGAATTATGAAGATAATGGAATTGGCAACGGTATGTTTAAAGTGCCAACTCTAAGAAATATTGAAAAGACAGGTCCATTTATGCATGATGGTCGTTTCGCAACTTTAGATGATGTGATCGAGCATTATAATAGTGGTGTTCAAAACCACAGTAGCTTGAATCAAGAGTTGAGAGATGGTAATGGTGTGAAAAAGTTAAACTTAACTCAAGAAGAAAAAGATGCACTTAAGGCCTTCCTTAAGACTTATACAGATGACAGCTTTATAGCTGATATAAAATACTCTGATCCTTTCAAACAGTAATCAGGGCATTCACTACAAACCATTTCCTTAAATTAGGGAAATGGTTTGTAGCTTTTTCTAGCCTTTCTTTCAAGCTTATTTAATTTTGTTGACTAATGTATTTTTTTTAATCGGATGATATTCGTAATGGATATGAATGGACTAATTTTAAGTCTACGCCATTAAAAATATGACGGCATGAAAAACAAGTTTACTTTAACTAATAGTATCCTCTACGTCTCCTTATTAGGATTCTTATTCATGACGTCCTGCACGCATTATTACTATGCACCGAATGAAGGTACTTCGCTTGCACTGACCGAAAAGCATGATGCAAAAGTTTCATATGGGGTTGGGGCTGGCGGAAATAATCGAAATCATAAGTCTTTTCAAATTGGTTATAGTCCTATTAATCATATAGGCATACAAGCAAGCTATTTTTCTGGTGATGCCGAAGGAGTGCAAGACGGAATAACGGAACGAGGAGATGGACAAATTTCAAACATTGCACTCGGGACTTATTATTTTTATCCAACAAATTCGAAAATCTATAAAATAGAAAAAAGGGAGACGTTACTTGGAATGAAAAGAGGATTTTTATTTGATTTGTATGTAGGCCGTGGCACTGGGAATGTAAATAATTTTTATGCCCCTCCTGCCAGTTCACATTTCGACTTTAATAAAACATGGGGGCAAGGTGGTATACATTGGCAAGGCCGATTTGTGGGTATCGATATGGTTTTTAAGGTAGGCGTTCTTGATTTTAAGAATGTGGAAATTAATGGAAGACTAGAAGAAAGTACTTTGATCGACATTGAAAATGTAATAGAATATGATACCTATAATTTTCGGGAAAGTACAATAAAAATTCATTTTGGAATTCGTCACTTGAGATATTTTATAACTACTACCTGGTTAAATACCTCTAATGCGTCGGACGTGAAGTTTATTGATAATGTAACGCATATAGGCGTAATGATTGACATCGATGAATTTTTTAAAAAACGAAAAAAAACTATCAAAACAGATTAAAAACCTAAATGTCATTTCTAATTACACATAAAGAAAAAAATAGTCCAATTCTCCTTTTTCTAAAAGGCGCATTCTTCTTGCTATTCGTTTTATGCTCCTCTTGTAATCAGTATTATTATGCGCCAAATGAAGGCGCAATTTTGGCTTTGAGTGAAAGTCAAGATGCTAAGGTCTCTTTTGGTATTGGGCCTCACGGAGATCAGGAAGGGTCTAATGCTTCTTTGCAAATAGGTTATAGTCCAATCAAATACCTTGCACTACAATCGAGTTATTTTCAATTCAGTGGAGATCGCTTAATAAACGAAACATTGACCACTGGAAATAGTCGTATCATAAATGGAGCCATTGGTACTTATAAATTTTTTCCGATGAAACGCTCCTATGACCGGGAAGAAACGATTCCTTTAACGGTGGGAATGCCTAGAGGTCTGCTCGTAGATTTTTATGCAGGATATGGGGATGGTAATGTCAATACTTATTATGAAGTACCTGCAAGTTCACATTTTGAATTTAATAAAAAATTCTTGCAGGCAGGAGTGCATTGGCAAGGTAGAATCGTCGGTGTTGACATGGTTTTAAAGTCTGGCGTTCTTGATTTTAGTGCGGGTGAAATAATCGGTAACCTTGGTAGCGCAAATTTAAAAGATGTGCAAAATATTGAATTGAATGACACCTATGATTTTAGAGAGAGTACCATTCGAGTCCATCTGGGAATCAGACATGCTCGTTTATTTGTTTCACGATCCTGGTTTAATTCTTCAAAATTCAAAAACGTTGCGTTTTTAGAAAGTACTTTTCATTTTGGAACAATTATAGAAATCGATGAATTTTTCAGAAAAAGAAAATAAGATGTTCTTATACAATATCTAGTCTGTGATTTTATATCTTTAAAGTAAAATAGTATCCTTGATTTAATTAATTTTAGTTTATGAAAACTCAAAACATATTTAAACTTATTCTCTGTTCATTCCTTTTTTCTTTCTCTTTAGGAATGAATGCCCAAAAATATTACGTTCCAAACGAAGGAGAATTACTGATGCTTAGTCAGCCCGGAGATATTAAATTATCAACGGTTTTCCCTGGAGAAGGAATTTTTGCCAGTCAAATTGGATATAGCCCAATGAAGCATATTAGTATTGTTGGGTCCTATATTTCTGATAAAACTTCAGAGACAGGTTATGGTTTTTTTGGACCTTATGACCGAGATTTTGATGGCTTCAATGCAACCGTTTCAATTGGAGGCTATTATATGATAAAAACCGAAAAGGAGCAAAAGGAGCATTTATTTCTTTCTAAAAATGTCACCCTTCAACAAGGCTTCCTTTTTGATTTATATGGTGGATATGGCTATGGAAAAATAAATAACTATTATGATAAAAGTGCCGAATCGCATTTTGATACCCATAAGTATTA
>CAYXQH010000208.1:0-9043 GCA_964467425.1 uncultured Saprospiraceae bacterium | reverse complement strand
TTTTTTGTTTAGGAGTGAAGGGTGAGAGGTGAGAGGTGAGGAGTGATAAGCATACTTATCACTCCTCACTCCTTACCTTTCACCTCTGGATTAATCTTCGTCTTCTCCTAGAATGTCATTGATTCGAGCCAATGCATCCTTGAGATGATATTTTGTAAGCGTATCTTTTTGCTTTTTGACCGCTTTTTCTATTCTATTTTGAAGTGATTCCAATGTGCCTCTTGCTACTGCCTTAATATCTGACTGATCATATTTGGCATCTTTAAGCTTCATCAAATCGGCCATTTTATCAATATAGGCACGTTGCAGATTTCTACGGAAAGGATCTATCTTGGCACCGCTTTTTAACTCTGACCAAATTCCTTTTCTAGTATCATCAAATAAATTGACCATAGTATATTGACCAGAGCCATGTAAAGCCTCCATCTCCATCAATCTATTCAATCTATCAGCCTGGAACAAATTATTCAAGCCACGAACTTGTAAGCCTCGTAACCGATCCATAAAACCACTCGTCTGAATTCGTTGTAAAATATTATTATCAATCATCCAACTCGGTGTTGAAAATAATTGACGATTTAGAAAATTGATAGCATCCTTTTGTTTACTTCTTGGGACTGGTATGTAAATCACTCCTTCCTCATCATAGGTTTTTTGATAATTATAAACACCACCAATGTTTCCGCTGACATGTCCAATGTATCGTCCAAATTGTCCGAGAACATTTCCGTATAATTCACGGAGGTCATCGTAGTTCTTACCTTCCGCTTCTGTCCAGTTAATTAATTCAGGAACAATTCTTTGCAGGTTTTTAATACCCAAATCACTCGACTTTACAGCATCATCACCAAGGTCTTCCGTCTGAGCACTTGGATCAACCGTACCTCTTTGTTGTCTTCCAAATCGATATAATGGATCTCCAGCTTTTGCTTTTACCCAATCATTCAAGGTCTTTCTTTCTTCTTCCACTGAATTTGCAGATGGGATCGGACGATAACCGTATTCGATAGACCAAAGATCATATTCTCCAATTCCAGGGTAGAAATTTTTGACACCATCTTCAGGTTGAGCGACATAATTAAATCGGGCATAATCCATAATACTTGGAGCGGTCCCATGCGTCGCTGTAAAAGTAGGGGAGCGTAAAGAGTCGACTGGATATCCAGGACTTGATCCCATGTTATGTGGTAAGCCCAGCGTATGGCCAACTTCATGAGCTGCTACAAAGCGGATCAATTCACCCATGACTTTTTCTTCAAACTTAACGCCTCTGGCTTCCGGATTAACGGCTGATGTTTGGATAAAATACCAATTGCGTAAAAGGTTCATCACATTATGGTACCAAAGGATATCACTTTCTAAAATTTCTCCAGTTCTTGGATCATGTACATGTGGGCCCTGTGCATTTTGTATATCTGTGGTGATATAACGAATGACGCTGTATCGGACATCTTCCGGGCTCCAATCGGGATCTTCTTCTTCGGTAGGTGGATCTTTAGCGATAATTGCATTTTTGAAACCAGCCGCCTCAAAGGCTACCTGCCAATCTTCAATGCCTTGTTTTAGATAAGGTCTCCACTCTTCTGGTGTTCCTGGGTCGAGGTAATATACGATAGGCTTTTTAGGCTCTACTAATTCGCCTCGATTAAAAGCAGCCATATCTTTTGGTTCTAAACGCCATCGGGTGATAAATCGTCTGCTTGCTGCTTTATGTTCATCTAATCCATAATCTATCTGGCTTAATGAAAAATATCCAACTCTGGAATCATACAATCTTGGCTGCATAGGTTCCTCCGGTAGAAGAATAAATGATTGGTTCATTTCCAGTGATAATGAGTTGGTGATGCTGTTATCCGGCAACTCTTTTCCTTTGTAGGTTAAGATGTGTCGAACTTCTACATTTTCTGGAAAAGCTTTGATATAGTTTATCATGGATCGGCTGGCATCCAATGCACCAATTTTAAAATTCTTTTTCTCACGATCTCTAAGCGGTCCAATCATATCAACTTCTTTTCCAAAAAGGTCGTTGATGTTAATGATTACGGAGCTACTATCTTTTCCTAATGCATTAATGTCAAACACTTTTATGATCGGTTCGAAATTATTGTTTTTTAAAGATTTATAAATAGGCAGGTCTTCATCTGCAACACTATTAAAAGAGACAGACCGCAATAAAATCTTCTCATCTTTTTTTTGCCAGCGAATCACTTGCTGTGGTCGGGATTTCATACCTGCACCTCCAAAGTTGAGGTTTTTGACAAACCCGGAAATTCTACTGACTACCAGGATCTCTTTTTCCAAAAGATCATTCGGGATTTCGAAATAGTATTTAGTACCAACTTTATGAACAGTAAATAAACCATCATCAGAAATGGCTTTTTCGGTGATCACATCTTCGTAAGGTTTGATCTTACTATCGCTTTTTTCTTTCTTTTCTTTTTTGTCTTTTGAATCTTCTTTTTTAGCATCTTTCTTTTTGGAGTCCTGCGCAAATGAAGGCGGTATTATTGCAAGCAGGATAAATGAAAGGAATACAAGGCGTAAATGTTTTCTCATAATTCGTTCTGTTTTTGTAAACCCGATAGAGGGATTTACTTATTAAAAAGGACTATTCTAAATAGGGTTCGTAATTATACTAAAAAACGGTAAAATTCACTTCGAATTTTACCGTTTTAACAAGTAATTGTTTTTAAGAATACGTCTTATCGACTTACTTGAATTTGTTTCAATAAGGAACCTGCAGGTGTTTTTCCAACGATAAAGTAATTGCCAGCAGGAAGCATCGTCAGGTCTATCGTTTTAGTAAAAGAAGTACCTATGCCGTCAAAAAACTGTTGCTGAACCATTTGCCCAGAGCTGGAAAAAATTCTTAAATGCAATTCTTCTAAAGATTGTTCTGTATTAATATTTAAAGTGGTAAAAGCGTTTGCAGGAACCGGATAAACAGTGGTCATGCTATTTAGGAAATTACCATCAACAGAAGTCGGATCAACAACGTTAATGGTCATTACATAACTTTCTTCACTAAAGGCATCTCCATCACCAACCTTAAAACTAAAAGCATCATAAGGCGATCCAAGATCATCTGTTAATGGAGTGAACGTAATGTTTTCGATTTCATCAAAAGGAATAATGTCACCTTCATAGACATGCGCTCCATCCCAAAGCAGATAACCTACCTGCTCAATCTGAGTAACCATGATTTCCATAAATTCATCATTGGCATCAGGATCAGTAAATGAAAAGTCATCGGTACTAAAGAAGTAAGGAATATTTACAAAAGTAGTAACACTATTGTCAATAGAAGTAGGCAAGGAGTTTGGCGTTAGCACGTATAATGTTCCGGTGAAGTTATTAATGTCATCGTATCGTAAATAAACTTTTTCTAAATCTTCTACCATGAAAAAAGAAAATGTTTTATTCTCCGGGTTCTCTATTTGCTGGAAGGTTTCTCCATCAAACATCCATAGTGATTGATTGAATGAAGCGTCATTATAAATTAAAAATAATTTATTACCTGCAGAAGCTCCAAAGAAGGAATAGGTGAATCCTGCTGGTCCAACTACTTCTTCCAAGGTATTGGTGCTTGGGTCAAGTTTTAATAAAATTTGATTAAAGGCAGCATCGAAATAAGTATAATACGGTTCACCTTGAATGGTGTCTAAATATTGAGAATAGCTATAACCTGCTGGAGCAGGAATTTCATTAAGCATACCATTGTCTAACTCAAAAAGCGACCCCAAAAAGCTGAAATTATCAAAGTAAGAAAGATAAGTTGTTCCATCATAAATGTTAGCGAGGTTCGGGAAATCAAATCCTATTGGTGTCGGAATTGCAGTTAGGTTAGTACCATCAAAAATGAAAAGGCTATTTTCAAATGTCGTATTGTCAAAATAAGAAATATAAATTTCATCAGCGTCTTGATTTTCTCCTACAACAAAAGAAAACTGAAGATTCGCTGCCGGGTTTGGGATTTCTGTGAAAATTGCACCATCAAATTCATAGAGTGTTGTATTGAAGGTCGCGTCCTGAATGCCTAGGAAAACAGATTCCTCTGATTCATATGCAGTAAAAATAAAACTTGCATCCATCGGGGTTCCTGGGACAGGAAATAAGGTAGTTCCATCAAATCCATAAAATGAGGAATTAAAAGTTGTATTGTCAAAGTATGACAAAAACATAATATCATTTAATGTCGTCACATAATTATTGAATTGTAAATCCATTGGAGATGGAATTTCAAAAAAGTCTGTTCCATCATACTGAAATAAAACAGTAGTAAAAGTTAGATTATCAAAAAAGGAGGCGTACATCAAACCATCATAGGTAGTCACATAATTGTTGAATTGATAACCTGGAGGAGAAGGGAGTACTGTAGCTGTGGTGCCATCATATTCATATATCGAAACATTAAAATTTATATCGTAAACAATGATATAGAAATTACCATTAAACTCGTGGCTGTAAAATGAAAACTGTGTTCCTGCAGGTAATGGAATCGCATTTAAATCAATGCCATTATAGTGGTGCAGAGTTGGATTAAAACCGGAATCAACATAATCAAAAAACAAATTTCCGTTTTCACCACCTGAAAAGAAATTTAAGGTAAAGTTGGGTGGATTAGGAATTTCTTCGAGCATCTGGGCTTGAAGGACATTTGAAGATCCAATTGTTAGAATCAAAAAAAGGCTAAAAAGTAGTTTTTTAGTAAAAGATGTTTCCATAGAAAGAAGATTTGCAGGTGTTTTAATACCCGGATGATTTCTTGAACTGCTTAAAGTTAATACTTCTCAAAAGTAAAACGATATTTCTTTAGATAAAAACGGCAGGAAACATAGATTGGTTGGTAAGCGACAAAGATTTATTATTAATATTCGGAGGAAAAGGTATTCGGTCTTCTTTTTTGAATGCATGAAGACCGAATACCAACTACCGAATACCGAAGAATTATATCTTATTTTCTTTTAAAACTTCTCGGGAAATGACCAGTTTTTGAATTTCAGAGGTTCCTTCACCAATGGTACATAACTTTGAATCTCTATAAAATTTCTCTACTGGAAAGTCTTTAGTATAGCCATAGCCACCATGAATTTGAATCGCATCAGTTGACACTTCAACAGCTGTTTCAGAAGCAAAATATTTAGCCATTGCTCCTTCTTTCGTCATTTTCTCCCCACGGTTTTTCATATCGCCTGCATTACGAGTCAATAATTCAGAAGCTTCGATTTTGGTTGCCATATCTGCAAGCTTAAAACTAATGCCTTGAAATTTCGCAATTGGTTTTCCAAATTGTTGGCGCTCCTGAGCATATCGGACAGAGGCTTCATAAGCTCCTTTCGCAATACCAAGTGAAAGCGCTGCTATAGAGATTCTTCCACCGTCAAGGATTTTCATAGATTGAATAAACCCTTCACCTTCTTCTCCCAATCTGTTTTCAACAGGAATTCTGCAATTATCAAAAATCATTTCTGCCGTTTCACTGGCGCGCATACCAAGTTTGTTTTCTTTTTTACCAGCCGTGAAACCAGGTGTTCCTCTTTCTACTATAAAAGCCGTCATACCATGACTATCTAATAATTCGCCAGTACGAGCAATTACAACAGCAACATGCCCTGACTTTCCATGTGTTATCCATGATTTAGTTCCATTGATTACATAATGGTCGCCATCACGTTTTGCAACACATTGCATACGACCAGCATCACTTCCCGTATTCGGCTCTGTTAAGCCCCAGGCTCCGATCCATTCACCAGTAGCTAATTTGGAAAGATATTTTTGCTTTTGCTCATGCGTTCCAAACATATTAATATGTCCAGAGCATAGAGAGTTGTGTGCAGCGACCGAAAGGCCGATAGATCCACAGACTTTGGCTATCTCAACAATTACCGTAATATATTCTTGATATCCGAGACCAGCTCCGCCGTATTCTTCAGGAATTAAAACTCCAAGGAATCCATGTTCGCCCATTCGGTGCATCATCTCAATTGGAAATTCTTGAGACTCGTCCCATTCCATTAGGTGAGGTCTGATATAACTTTCTGCAAAATCTTTCGCGCTTTGCTGAATTAAGTTGAGGTTTTCAGTAGCTACAGTATCCATGCTATAAAGGTTTGGCAATAATTCCAATGCCCACGAAAGTGAGTTTGGATTCATTAATTGGTTTAATATTGGTATTTAACACTAAAATAATATTGGCAAATATACCAAATAATTCATCTTTTGTCTGATCTAGTAACGCAATATTTAGCCGACTGTTTTCATTCAGGGCTAATTAAATTTTGTATTTCTAAAATTATAAATTTTCAGAAATAGTGATTCGCTTCTAAATGGTTGAAAATCAATAGAATTGGCTATATTTTTGTCTTTCTTTTGGGTTTGTCGATAAAAGTAGATCACTCGTCGACATTCATGATTTTAGGTGTAACTTTTACTAAAATCCATTCATCGGATTTTTTTGGATTTACGTCGACTTGGTTAGATATGTTAAGCAACTTTTTATCACTTTTATTGTCATTGGAACTAAACAACAGATTTTTTTATAACTATTATTTTCAAAAAGTCTCAATAAATAAATGAAACAGGTAATTCAAATTTTTTCTTTTTTCCTTTCTTTCTTGATTATCAATTCAAGTACGATCGCTCAAGGTTCGACTTCTGCTCAACCTTTAAGTGATTTCTCTTTTAATACGGAGAATGCTGCTGCTCCAGGTACTATTTTTAGTACAATGAGTGAAGAGGAGGTTTTAAAAATTAAAATAGAAACCGATCTGGATAACTTGATGTTGAATAAATATAAAGATGATTATCAAGAGGCTACATTATCCTATGAATCTGTAGAAGGAATAAAGACGCATGCCATCAAACTAAAGCCAAGAGGTAAGTTTAGACGGAAGACCTGTGATTTTCCTCCTTTAAAAATTAAATTTAAAAAAGGTGGCCTTGAAGAGAAAGGCATTTCAACGTCCTATAAAACTTTAAAATTGGTTACGCATTGTATGTACGATGAAAATGCTGAGCAAACTCTATTGAAAGAATACGTTGCTTATAAAATGTATAATCAATTAACCGAAGCTAGTTTTAAAGTTAAATTGGTAGAAGTCACTTATGTGAATTCAGCTAAAGACACACTGGATGAAGTGAAGTATGGTTTTATCATAGAAAATACAAACGAGTTGGCTGATCGATTGGATGGTCTTGAGAATGAAAAAAGCTATAATCTTAATCTCGATAGTATTAGTAAAGAATACAGTCATATGATCCCTATGTTTCAATATATGATTGCCAACATGGATTGGAGACCGCATATGCTACAGAATATTAAAGTGATTGATAAGAATAGTGGTGAACGAATCATGGTCCCTTATGATTTTGATTTTTCGGGCTTAGTCAATGCACCCTATGCTATCCCTAGTGTCGATTTTA
This sequence comes from uncultured Saprospiraceae bacterium, assembly GCA_964467425.1. Lineage (GTDB taxonomy): Bacteria > Bacteroidota > Bacteroidia > Chitinophagales > Saprospiraceae > JAHDHW01. Next base: position 1,621 of record CAYXQH010000208.1, on the reverse strand, counting down.
AACAACAAAATATTAAGGATCGAATCTATATGCATAAAGTAGATAATCTGAATGAGTTGGAGCCGACGATTCGATATTTTCAAAAACATAAAAAAGAGATTCTTGAAGCCATCAAGTCTTGTGAAAAACTATCTAAGAAAAATCGTAGAAAGATGACGAATTATATCCATGCGTTCTATGAAACCTTAAATAGTCCTACGTTAAGTAAACAAGCATTTGTGAAATAAATGAAGGCAAAATAAGAAATGGTTAAAGAGCGTTAGGTTTTAAAATTGTCTCCCAGCTTAACCCTCTTTAACTCCTTATACTTCACAACATACTCTATTATTCCTTTTCTAACGGTATCGTATTAATTGAAGACTCCAATGGGCGCATTGTTCTATTTGGAATAAACGACTATATATTGGGATAATTTAGTGCGAATTTCTACTTTTGATAAAACTGGCCCCCTTTAAAAAACCTCTACGATGAAAATAAAGCAATTATTATTTCTATTCCTATTACTTATTCCCCTTTTTAGTCTCGGGCAAGAAGTAGAAAAAGAGGAAGAAAAATCTTCTAAACCTACTATTTTTCAGGCGCTATCCACAAGCTCTGAAATTCCTGAAGTTGTGATAACAACCAACATAAAAAAGATACTGCGAGAAAAGTTTTCACTTCAAGCTATACCTGCGAAATTTGAATATTCGAGAGGTGGAAAAGTAGAAGAATGGAATATAGACCTGACGGCTAGAGGAAAGTCAAGACGTCGAATCTGTTATATGCCTCCACTTCGTATAGAGTTTTCTAAGGATCAATTAAAAGAAAATGGAGTTCGTAGAAAGCACAATAAGCTGAAACTAGTTAGTTATTGTAAAAATAGAAGCAACTTTGAAGGCTATGTTCTGAGAGAATACCTGGCCTATAAAATGTTTAATGTATTGACGGATTATAGTTTCCATGTTCAATTAGTCAATATTGAATATAGAGATTCTCTAGAACGATTTAAACCGGTTAAACGTTTGGGTTTTATTATTGAGAATACAGATGAAATGGCCAAACGATTGAATGCGAAAGAAAAGAATAAATACGAATGTAGGCGTGATACTTTAAACCATGAAGCCTATGATTGTCTTGCGCTTTTTCAGTACATGATTGGAAATACAGATTGGAAGATTAATGTATTGCATAATACAAAATTGATCCGTGATAAAGATTCAAAAGAATATTATCCCGTACCGTATGATTTCGATTACTCAGGTTTAGTCAATGCTGTTTACGCTGTTCCTAATCAAGATTTAAAACAAGATATGGTCACCTCTCGTGTTTTTATGGGAGAGAGTATTTCTACGGAAGAGATGGAATCGACTCGATTACATTTTCTGGGAAAAAAAGACCAGATTTATAATCTTGAAGAATTTGCTTTGATGAAAAAAGGGGATCGAAAACGAGTCAAAAAGTATTTAAAATGTTTTTTTAAAACAGTGGAAAGCAAAAAGAAATTTAGAAAAGATTGTCTTAGAAAAGGACAGACTTGGAACTAATTGAATAAGGTAGTCAGGTAGTCAGGTAGTCAGGTAGACGGGTTTGTAAAGGTTAGATTAATATTGTAAATTCCTAATTCCTAATTCCTAATTCCTAA
>CAYXQH010000207.1:0-9058 GCA_964467425.1 uncultured Saprospiraceae bacterium | reverse complement strand
TTCATCAAAACCATAAGTCCCGGCATAAGTACTAATCCATAAATTATTTTCCTGGTCAATAGTGATGTTATTAATCTTAACCTCAATTCCTGGTATATCTAATCGTTTGAATTTTTCACCTTCTAATTTATAGATATAGCTAAGTTCGTTTTTATAATTTTGTTCATAGATATAAACCTCTCCTTTCAACTTAACTAGGTTATTGATTGCACTCTCATTAAAATCACATTGTTCGCAGGTCAGGTTAATTAACTCTTTCGTTTTGGAATTGTAATAATTAAACTTATTTGATTTTAAGGTATCGGGGAGTATATATTCATATTCACTTAAAAGGACAAAATCGAAAATAAAACTTTTATTAGTTGCAAAGTCGAGAGCTTTATCCCATAAAGCTAAACCCTCTTTTTTCACTAAGATATTCTTTCTCAAGGATACGTGTATCCTGTTTTCATCATCTACAAAATACGTAGATCTTTCATTTCCCTTATTTTTTTCAGAAGAATTAATCACTATAACTGAGTCTCCCTGAAGTTTATAAAGGTCTCCTGTAAAATTCTGATACCAGATATTACCTGTTTTATCTTCTTTAATATTTGAAGCAGAAAGTCCTTTTTTCTTTTTTCCTTTGATAGATGAAAAACCATTACTTTCATATTTACTAATCCCATAATTGGACCCTATCCATAAATAGCCTTTGGAATCAACAAAAAGATCATAGATAGTTAAACTATTCAAACCTTCTTCGGTAGTGTATTGCCAATAACTCGGATGTTGAGCGTTGATTGTTTGACAGAAAAAAAACAAGAAAAGATATAAAGCATATTTTGAACAAGAATAAATGACTTGATTTCGATTGCCCCGAAGACAATCGAATTCCTGACTTAAAAATATAATACTTTTAAATGTCATCTGGTTTCATTTGTTCTAGTTAAATACACCTAAACGAGGTTATACGTAGTAGCGAATTTAATTTTGAATTCAAATTTATTAAATTCCTTATCGGTATAAAACGATTGCTAAATAAATGATGAATTCAAAAAATATTTATTTAGCAATCGTGTATAAAAAAAAGTCTATTCTTTCAAATGATTATAAAGGGTTCTCCTCTAAGAGATTGTTTCGAAATTATTATTTTAAAACATATCTAACTCCTATTCCACCATAGCCCGAACCAAAACCACTCCCGTAACCATTTAGGAAAAAAGTTGGCACCCAGTCTATAGAAATCGCAACCGGTTTTCCGGGAACTTTATAATCTAAGCCAAGATAGCCGTTAATTCCGTAAGAGGTGCTTGCTGAATTTTCGATAAAGGCATTATCAAAAGTCCAAATGTAAACAGAAGCACCAGCTCCATAGTACCATTGCAAGCCTTCCAAAACTTCCGGTATCGGATTATGAATCTGACCGGCCGCTGATATCGAAATCCAACGGAAAGAGGAATATCCCCTATAACCTACATAGGCTTCCATTGCCACCTTTTCATTCAAAAAAGTTTTATAACTCCCTGATAAATACGGACTGCCGAATCTTGTTCCAACAGCAGTTTTATACGCTGCATCATTTTGAGCTACCATTTCATTTGGGAGTAATATGAAAATCGAAATTATTGAAAACGCTAAAAAATACGTGTATAACTTCATTGTGTTATTATTTAAAGTTAATAAATTTTTGAGATATTGACTTACAGTTTGATAGAGATACTCTTCATCTCCATGGCAACTGATTTCTCATTTTTTTAGAAAATTTTATTTTTGATTTTGTAGTAAGTAGTCTGCACTGCCTAAAGACAGGTGGTAATGAGTAGGCACTCATCACCACCTTTTAGTATCAGGGATTTTAATTACAATATTCAGATTCTACATTCGTAAAAGTAACACCACTCATATCAAGAGTAGTATCTTCTCTATATTTATGAATTGCACATCTGGTGTTTTCAAAGCTTACATTTTCTAATTTAATTTTTGCTTCATCACAGCAAGCACCTACAGAACCTAACCTAAGAGAAGATCGTGTCGATCCGCCATCAAAAGAATCGCTGGCAGCACCGCTAATTACTGTGTTTTTGATAATATTGGAAACGGATAAGCCTTTATGAAAAATACCTTTCCAATAATTCGACAAGTCTTGTTCTCCTTTTAATTGTACCATATTCGTAGGAGTTCCTAATATTTGCAGATTTCCATTTCCTGCCACGTTTATTCCAGAATTTTCTTCAAAGATTATCGTTACTCCTTCTTGTATGGTTAAAGAAGCAGGGCCATAAATATCATTAGAGACCCGAATCGCTCTGTTAGAATTACCATCTGCTACGACATAATAAGGAATTGAATTCGTGTGAAACGTCACATCAATATCAAATAATAAGTCAGCTGTGACACGCAACATTTCTTCTCCATTTCCCAGATAAGTATTGTTTCCTTTTAACGCATTGATATTGTATACATTTACACTAACTGGAAACGCTGTGTTATCAGATATTGTATTATTATCAAAATCCTCCAAGGCATCTTCCTCCGCATCATGGTCCAGGTAAACACCAACTCCTCTATTTTCAGAAATTTCGCAATTACTAATTTTGCATTTTCCAGTTACTCCAACAGCAGAAGGTTCACTAAAGCCAAACCATTTTTCATTACCTGCATTTTCAATCTGACAGAAATCGAGAATATTGTTCAAAGACGTTGACTCAATATGAATACCTCTCCAGGTTCCTTGCCCGCTCATCGTACCACGAAATATAATCGGAGAAGTGCTATTACCAATAGCTTTAAATGTACCATTATCTTCAACTACAATTGCACCGTTTTCTGAAAATTCAATAACTGTTCCGGGCTCAACAGTTACATTAGCAGAAATACTCGTTTCGCATTCAATAACATAATCCACATCCCGTTCAGGATCATTCTCAAAAATAAAATCATTCTCAATATCACAAGGCACCTTTGGAGTTAAATCATCATCATCTCCACAAGAGGTCATAAATAAAACCAAAGACATAATGCATAGCAGCAATAAACTTTGTTTGTTTTTAAAATGTAAATTCATTAGTATTAATTTTTTTTGGTTAAAAAATAATTTTTTGGGGTTATAGCGTTTTTGCTGGCACAAATCTAGGTGCTTATTTCATTACTTATCGGGTGCTTGTTAACTTCACTTTTTAATTGGTAAGTCTGATTGAGTAATTGGTACTTTAGGTTCTGGTTGATGTTTGCTTTTAGAGAAAAGCAAGAGTAAACCACTAAAAAATTGGATATATCGTCTTAAAAAAATAGCTATGAAAAAAATACTTGATTGGCAAAAAAGAGCGGTGGTAGACATTTGTGATGAGATCAGCTTGTGGTCTGGTCCTTTTGGAAGATTGCTTTTAGAAAACATTCCAATGGAAAAAGGCATGACCGTTTTGGATATTGGTTTTGGAACAGGATTTCCTTTAATTGAATTAAGTCAGCGATTTGGTGAAACCTCTACGATATATGGTATCGATATTTGGGAAGAAGCGATCAATCGAGCTAAGAGCAAAATAGGTGTTTTTGAAATTTCAACTATAAAAATCCTTGAGGAGAGTGCTTCTAAAATCAATCTGAAAGATCAGTCGATTGACCTGATCACTTCTAATCTAGGCATCAATAATTTTGAAGAACAGGAAAAAGTATATAGTGAAGTTTCTCGAATTCTAAAACCAGGAGCCCGGCTTTGTATCACGACTAATCCAATTGGAACGTTCGAGGAATTATTCCAAATCTTCCATTCCATATTAAAAAACAGCAATAATAGCGAAGCGCTAAACAAGCTTCAAAATTATGTCGATCATCGAAAAACTAAGGAAATTCTCATTAAGGAATTTGAAAAATTTGATTTGAAATTGGTAAAAAGCATAGAAGATGAAACCAATATGCGTTTTGTTGATAGTAAGGCAATTTTCAATCATGGTCTGATTAGGGTTGGATTCAGAGCATCTTGGGAAAGCTTGATGGATGCTAAAATAATTCCTGGTTTTTATAATCAAGTCATCCAATCCATCGACAAAATCATAGAAGAAAAAGGCGTATTCAGCATGAAAATCCCTCTGCTTTATTTAGAATTCGAAAAGAACAATAGTTAAAATCAGCTTCCGCTTTCAAGTTTAGCGTAACTTATTATAGATTTAGTTGTTGTAATTATATCAATAAAACTATTTTTTTTGTTTTTAACCTTCTTCCATAGCCTCCGTCAAAACGGAATTGGCGTCAGTCTCCATGAATATCTTACCTTGCTTAAAGCATTGAAGGGTGAAGTTATTAATCCTGATATTGATTCTTTTTATGCACTTTCCAAATCTATTATTGTCAAAAAAGAAGCTCAGCTAGATCGTTTCGATATGGTCTTTGGTGCGCATTTTAAAGGGATAGAAATGATTAGTGATGAATTATTAGAGACTAAAATTCCAAAATCATGGCTGGAAAACATGCTTTCTAAGTTTATAAGTGATGAAGAAAAAGAGAAGCTCGAAAAGCTTGGTGGAATAGATGCGCTGATGGAACGGTTTAAAGAGTTAATGGAGGAGCAAAAAGAACGACACCAAGGAGGCAATAAATGGATCGGCACAGGTGGCACCTCCCCTTTCGGAGCAGGTGGCTATCATCCGGAAGGATTTAGAATGGGCCCTCAATCTGCGGGCAACAGAACAGCAATAAAAGTATGGCAGAAGCGATCTTTTAAAAATCTCGACGGCGATCTCGAGTTAAATACCCGAAATATTAAGTTATTATTAAAGCGACTGAGGCATCTCACCAGAGAGGGAATTCCTACAGAACTTGATCTTGATGATACGATCAAAAAGACGTCTGCAAATGCAGGAATGCTTGATATCTCGATGGTGCCCTCTAAACAAAACAGAGTAAAAGTATTACTCTTAATGGATATCGGGGGTTCCATGGATGATCATGTTCAATTGTGCGCCCAGTTATTCTCTGCTGCCAAACATCAATTCAAGCATTTAGAATATTTCTATTTTCATAATTGCTTGTATGAATCCGTTTGGAAAGACAACAATCGTCGTTTTCAACAAAGAATTTCGACTTTAGAATTGATCAATAAATATAATCGCGATTATAAGCTGATCTTTATTGGAGATGCAGCTATGTCCCCCTACGAAATATACTATAAAGGAGGAAGTGTCGAACATTTTAATGACGAGCCTGGTATAACCTGGCTACGCCGGATGAAAGCGCACTTTTCCAATATGGTTTGGATCAATCCTAATCCAGAATACTCTTGGTCCTATTACGAGTCCACTGCGATTCTTCGAGAATTCACAGGTAATCGAATGTTTCCAATGACAGTAAATGGGCTTAGAAGGAGTATAAAATGTTTGAAAAATAAGAATCTAACTTACGATAATGAGGCGTGGGGAATGGAATAATCGTTTTCGCTTTTATTTGCGACCTCTTTGTGATAGTAAATTAGAGCCTATGATGAGCGTGCCTCCCAAGAGGAGAGCTCCCGTGGCAATGTAAACAATAAGCATAAGTCCCCAGTTTAGTTTAAAAATAGTTTCTCTCAATAAGTTCGATGGGAGTGCTAATTTGACAAAAATAAATCGTTTTCCCAATTATTAGGACTATTTTTTCTTGTCCAAAGTCACATTTTTTAATCTTAAAAAAAAACCGCATTTATATTTTTTCAAATTAAAAGCCATTAGCTATCTAATCGTCTTTTATTTGGATGCACCTTTGTTCCTGATATTTTGTTTATTTTAGCCTATTCTGCTAACTTGTGAACATTGATAGTCAAAAAGCCATATGCAAGCTCATATCGTATCAAAATCAGAAAATTTTATCAAACAGCTTTTCAAGGAAAAGTTGTCTGCTGATTTTCTATTTCATGATCTTGCTCACACTCAATCTGTTCAAAAATTTTCAGCCCAAATTGGAAGAGCTCAAAATCTATCGGAAGAAGATTTAGAAATTTTAGATATCGCGGCCTGGTTTCATGATGCTGGATATACTGAAATCTATTCTGGCCATGAAAACGCAAGTAATACCATTGCCCGATCTTTTTTAGAAGAAAACAATTATCCTACGGAAAAAATCAATTTGGTAATTGAATGTATAGATGCCACTCGAACAGGGTATATTCCTAAGACAACACTCCAAAAGATTATTAAAGATGCCGATCTGAATAATTTAGGGATGGAGTCTTTCTATGATCTAAGCAGTAAACTCCGCCATGAATGGGAAGTTATTTGTGAAAGCAAATACACAGACCTTGAGTGGTTAGAAAATAATCTCAACTTTTTGAACAATCATAAATTCTCTACCCCCGAAGCGAAAGGTCTATGGAAAGAAGGAAAAAAGAGGAATGTAAAAAAAATGAAAACACTAATAAAAATGTCTAAGGAAAAGTCTAGTAAACAAAAATCCCCCATCGAAGGAAGTAAGGTTTCTCAAATGATGTTTAAAACTTCTCTTCGAAATCATATTGATTTGACTGGAATCGCTGACAACAAAGCCAATATGATGTTGAGTATTAATGCCATTATCATTACGATTGCTATGCCCTTATTAGCTTCGAATATCCAGGAAAATAAATACTTGCTTTTACCTTCTGCCATTTTATTATTGACCTGTATCCTTTCTGTGATTTTTGCAACTCTGGCTACGCGACCAATCAAAATGCTCGGAAATATAAATATGGAAAGTCTAAAAAAGGGAGATAGTAATGTTTTCTTTTTTGGAAACTTTTATCAAATGTCTCTCAAACAATATCGGGAAGCAGTAAACATTGTGGTCAAGGACGACACCATTATTGAAAAGTCTATTGTAAATGATTTGTATTACCTGGGTAAAGCCCTTGGTTCAAAATATAGTCAATTAAGAATTTGTTATATGATATTTATGACGGGTATGACTGCTACAGTAATTGCATTTGTATTTTCCTTTCTGAGATCTGCTGCAGCTAATTAAACTCGACTCCTTACTTCATCATTTTTTTAAGCTTATCCTTTGGTGGAGATAAAAATAATCCAAGTTTAAAGAACACACCATTGGAAGGTTTGACTCTAATCGGATCAGGATCTGTTCCATTTTCAATTTCTTCGAATCTGGTATTAAAATTTTGCACATAACCTGTTGCTGCTTCTGTCCAAAGCCAGCTTTTAATATTTCGCTGATAACGGAGCGCTAATCGCCATTCTGATCTTCGCATATGAAAAGGATCAAGCTCATTAGAAACTTCATCTTCTACATTGATTGAATAGATTCGACTTTCAAACTGTGGTCCGATCAGGAAATTATGTTTATCGCTGATATTATGTCTCAACATGAAACTGGTAGGAATCGTTGTTTCTATTCCCCATTTTGAATTAAAAGTGTGATTATAAATGGCAAAAGGAATAACCGGAAAACTATTATTAAAGTTCTTTCGAAAAAGTAAGCCTACGCCCCATTCTAAATTAGATCGTTTTTTAATACCAAAAATAGTTGCCACATCATATCTAGCATAGCGCTTATCAAAGTTAAACATGCCTTTATAATCTCCATTATAAGAAGCAACCGCTTTTAGGGCAAAGTAATATTTATGGTTGATTGGCTTGACCAAATAAAGCGAAATCCTGGAGCTCTTTAAATGCTTTCCATTGATCGTATTGAAAATCTGCGCATTATCGATTCCGATTTCATCAAAATTATACAACTCCCCATAGTAATTCCAACCAATAAGCATCTTGAATTTTTCTTTATTCAAAATCGGTGCTTTAAGTTTTATGGTGTAGCGATGATTTACATCAATTTTTGTGGGTTCGCTATTGCTCGTGCTATTTTCAGAACGAAGACTCACATTTGGGTTTAAGCCATATTCGAGATTTAAGCCTTTACTTGGTGACTTATTGATCACACCAGGCAAACACAGCGTTTCTCCCAAAGGCGTCAGAATCAAATCCTGCGCAAAACACATGGACAGACAGATAAAGGAAAAACAAAGACTTAAAACAACTTTCATGTATGCTTGTTATTGATTGAGAATCGTATAACAACAGAAAAAATTGGTCTTCTGCTATTTTATTTTTTTGGAAGAATAGAGAGGTGCTCTTAATGACTGTTCTAAAATTAAATTATTTAAGTTTAAAAAGCTACTATTTCGGTCTCCAAATGCTATAAAGTTCAATTTTACTGCCAAATTAAAGTCTTAACGACCAAGTAGGGGTATTATATTATTTTTTGACGGTAATTCTTAATGCTTTTAGCCCCTGGACGCTTTGCATACTACCTAAATTCAACGATTCTATCTCCTCTGTGATCATTCCTTTTTGTAAAAGATACTCCAGGTATTTTTCATATTCTCGTCGATCTTCATCCTGCGTATAAACAATAGCTACTTTTCCTTTTTGCGTTAATCGTTCACTGGTTCCTTCAATGAGTGCTTTATCGATTCGTTTTTTCAAAATAGGATAACGCAAATTAAACATCCCATCGACATCGAATTTTTTCTCATCCATTCTAAACCGTATATGTAAAGGAGTACTATGAACCAGAATTAGTTGTGCGGTGAATAAAGGTACTGGCATATTTTTTTGAAGTGCTTCTAATTTTTGTGTGATTTCACACATAGAAATCAATTGCCAAAGTCGAAGATTTTGGAGGTGAATTTCTTCGAATTCTTTTCGCTGCAATAAAGATTGCCCAATGTAAATATTATACTCTACCCCATCAGTCTTACTTTGTTCAAAGTAATGTGGCAGCATTTCCTGCAATTTAAACTGCTCTTCTCTAAGGTATTCGCTGACGGTTTTATTAATTAAAAGAACGCTGTCTTCGTAGTCCTTTCGTTTTTTACAAAAAATCTTTAGCTCTTCATCCAGATTTTTGAAATACGTATCCAGCATGGTACGAAAAGATCCTTTCCTATTTCTAAACTGTCGGAAAAACGGATAAATTTCATTTTTAATAAAATTAGAAACCCGATACTCCTGATTAGAAACAATCCCATTTTTTAACGATTTCATTTCTTTGGAAATCCGAACTTTTAGCCGTTCAACAACCGGGTATTTATTTTCTTCATCTATAACATCCAGAATCTTTT
>CAYXQH010000206.1:0-9090 GCA_964467425.1 uncultured Saprospiraceae bacterium | reverse complement strand
GAAATCCTTACAATGCTTATAAAATTATATTTTACCTGACCATTGGCTCATCACAGTTAATAATAAAATCACTTCACTTTTCTCGGGCTGAAAGTGATTTATGCAGGTTGAGATAGACAACGCTGGAAAATCACACATCTGTTGTTTTATCAGGCCTCTATTGCCATGCTTGCATTTCTGCAGTCTGTGATAAATAAATAGCGAGACGTTTCTATATTGAATATTGATTTAGATCCCCGGGCTTTTTATTACCTTAATTTGAGTCGTTGTATCAATCCCATCGAGTACTTCGATTTGAATACCATCTGAAAGTCCTACTTTGACCATTCTTTTTTCAAACTCCTGATCACCAACGGCAATTTCAACATAGGAAGAATCTCCTTTGATAACTAAATCTCTTTCTTTTATTGAAACAACTTGGTCTCTTCGATCCAGGATAATATTTCCATTAGCAGAATAACCAGCTCGGAGAAAGATATCTTTTTGAGGCTGGATGGCAGCCTTCACTTCAAATTTTACAGAACCTTCTTCATCGACTCCTTTTGGAGAGATGTATTCCAAAACCGCATCAATCGTTGCATCTTCAATTGCACCAACGGTCAATTCCAGAGGCATTCCTTCTTTTAATTTACCGACATCGGATTCATCCACTTTACCTTCAAAAATAAGCGTATTCATATCTGCAACTATAGCGATGCTCGTTCCTTCATTAAAATTATTTCGCTCAATCACGGAGGTCCCCTCCTCTACAGGAATATCGAGCACCATCCCGTCCATTGTGGAACTTACGATATTAGCCACCTGCTTTGAATTTCGGGAAGCGCCCTCTCTCAATAAAGCCAGATTATCTTCAGCAGCTTTTAGTTCTTGTCGTTGAACATCTACCGATGATTCAAATTGTTTTAGGTTATTGGAAGAACGAATTTCTGCATTTTCAAAGACTGCCTTCTTTAATTCCAGATCCAATTTAAAGACATTATAATCTTGTTCGGAAATTACTCCATCATCGAATAGTTGTTTTTGCCGAGCTTCTTCTTGTTTTGCATTTTCAAAAGCAAGCCTGGTTTCTTCAACATCCAATTTATTGGTATTGATTTGTTTCTGACGATCCAATTCTCGTTGCGCATCTTTAAATCTGATTCGAGCCAATTCGACACTGGATTGAGCTGCATTAATATTCACCTGGCTCGGCACCAGTTTTATTTTTGCAATCTTTTGTCCTTTTGTAACAATCGCTCCTGCTTCAACATACAAAGCATCCACCACCCCAGAGACCTGAGGTTTAACATGAACTTCTTGTCTGGGTTTAATCGAGCCGGTAGCTACTGTCTTTTTAATAATGTCTAACAACTCTGGCTTTGTCGTTTCGTAGATGACCGGATCTTTTGAGCTTTGTTGATAAAAATAATAACCCAAGGCAATAGATACGATTACTAAAAAAGCCGCTAATGAAATACCACAACCTTTACTCATCTTTTTATATGGTTTTTTGTTTGAAAATTTTTGGTATTATTATTTTGATAGTTGATTATTCATCTTTAAGTGCAACGACAGGATTCACATTTGCTGCCTGCATTGCTGGTATTAAACCTGTCAAAGCGCCGGAGATCACTAGTATAATTAAAGCGCCTACTCCTACACTCATATCTAACTCAGGATTTGCAAAGAAATCGCCACCGTCTCCTGCTAACATTCCCATGATCAATATGACTCCCATCCCAGCGATCAGACCAAAATAGCCTGCCAAAGTAGTAATGAAAACAGATTCGGTTAGGATCATGCTAATAATAGAATATGGTGTTGCACCTAATGCTTTTCGAATCCCAATTTCTTTGGTTCGTTCTTTTACAATAATCAGCATAATATTTCCGACTCCAATTACGCCTGCCATCAAGCTGCCAATGCCTACAATCCAAACGATAAGACTAATGCCGGTAAATAAGCCCATGACTTCTGCAAATTCTTCCGCTACATTTTCAGAGCCTACCCCTTTCGGGTCATCAGGATGAATGCGGTGTCGTTTTTTCAGAATCGATCTTACTTTTTGTTCTACTACATTCGTATCATATTGTTTTCGAACGGTACATACAAACCAATTGATTTCATTATGCCGATTCATTACTTTCTGTGCAGTCGAAATGGGAATGTAAATGGATTGTTCTTCTTCCGAACCATCCTCTCCATTTTTTAGTGATTTGAAAATTCCAATCACCGTATAAAAGGTTCCTCTGATTTTTATAGAATTGCCAATCACTTCTTCATCCGGTTCGAACAACACTTCTTTTACCCGATGACCAATGACCGCTACTTTTCGACTATCTTTCTGATCTAATTGATTTAGAAAACGTCCTTTCCACATCTCCATAGCCCGGATATGAAAAATATCTTCCAATGTTCCTCTTATTTCAAAAGCACCAGAATTCTCTCCGCGTCTAATTTCACCAGAAGGCACAAACATTTGCGGAGCAACATATTGCAATTCACTGACTTCTCCTCTGAGTGCTAAAATATCATCAGAAGTTAATTGATTGAATCTGCCAGGAGGTAATCCCTTATATGGAAGCGTCGTGTTTCGCGTCCATACAAACAAAGAATTTTTTATCTTCAAACCAAATTGGCTGGTTACTCCATTCTCTAATCCTTTGCCTGCTCCCATCAAAAAAACCAGCATAAACACGCCCCAAAAAACACCAAGTGCAGTCAGTACGGTCCGGAGTTTGTTTTTCCGAATCGTTCCAATAATTTCCTGCCATTTATCGAGGTCAAACATTTTTGTTTATTTCGTTTATTTTGGTGTTCGTTTATTTCGGTGTTCGTTATTCGGTGTTTGGTGTTTGGTGCCCGCCCGCATGACGCAGTCGGGCTGGTTCGGGCTTATGATTTCATTGCAACGACTGGATTGATTTTTACAGCTTGCAGTGCTGGTATTAAACCCGCCAGGCCGCCAGACACTACTAATAAAATTAGCGCATATAAAATGGTCATAAAATCTACTTCTGGATTTCTAAAATATTCTAATTCTATCTCATTGGAAACCAGTAAATAATTGATGCCATAAATCACCGCAAAGCCACTAAGCATTCCAATATATCCTGCAATAGCAGTTAAGAAAACGGACTCCTGCATAATCATGGAAAGGATAGAATTTGGCGTAGCTCCCATCGCTTTCCGAACGCCAATTTCTTTGGTTCGATCCTTTACGACGATCAACATAATATTACTAACTCCAATCACTCCGGCAATAATGGAACCGATGCCTACAAACCATAAAAACCCTTTGACAAATATAAATACGGTTTGAAATTCCTGAAACTCTTCTGCCATATTATTAATGTACATCGCTTGTTCATCCTTTACATCAAATTTATGGAGCGCTGCCAATTCAGCTCTTACTTTTCTTTCTACTCGCTGTGTTTCATGCAAGGGAATTTCTCCAAGGGTCATCATTAATTGGTTTATACGTCCATTTGCAGATTCAATTTTTTGAGCTGTGGAAATAGGTAGATAAATTCTTTCCATTTCCCGAGTACTTCCACCATCGTGAAAGACTCCGACGATCACATAATCTACTCCTTTAATAGTTAATGATTTGCCAATAGGTTCTTCTTCTTTACCGAATAAATCATTAGCAACCACTTCGCCGATCACACATACTTTTCGGTACTCTGCTAAATCTTTATCATTGATATATCGACCATTCGTCATCAGCGTATTTTCCAGTACTAAATGATCTGGATGTACGCACCGAATATCATAAGAAAGGTTTTTCTTTTTATACTTTATAGTGGTTTGCCCCCATAGATAAAACCGAGCAGAGATATGTTGAACTTCTTCAACCTGGTTTTTTATTCGATCATAATCTCTGTTGGTCATACGGATTCGCCGACCAGCTGGTAAGCCTTTGTATGCCATGGTCGTTCGTCCGGGCCAAATCCATAAACTATTAGAAGCATCATCGCTAAAATTATGCTCAATGCTATTTTGAAGTCCATTTCCCAAGCCAATTAAAAGGATCAGCATAAATATCCCCCACCATACACTAAGTGCAGTCAAAAACGTACGCAATTTGTGCCGTTTTATACTACTAAAAATTTCCGTCCATTTGTCGTAATCAATCATATTAAATTGAGCTGTTACTATTCGTTTTCAATCAAACCATCTTTTAATCGAATGATACGTTTACTTTTATCAGCAATATCCTCTTCGTGGGTCACCACCACTACGGTGATTCCTTCCTCATTTACTTTTTGAAATAATTCGATTACATCATAAGAAGTTTTAGTATCTAATGCTCCGGTTGGTTCATCAGCTAAAATAATTTTAGGCTTTGTGATTAATGCTCTGGCAATAGCAACTCTTTGTTGTTGTCCTCCGGATAATTGCGTAGGCAAATGATCTGCCCATTCTCTTAGACCGACCTGCTCTAAATAATCTTTAGCCAGAACTTCTCGTTCCTTTCTATTTACTTTTTGATAGTATAAAGGTAGAGCCACATTTTCCCATGCCGTTTTAAAATTCAATAAATTAAATGACTGAAAGACAAAACCGATGAATTGGTTTCGAAAAATGGCGGCTTGTTTTTGAGAAAGGTTTTTATCTATAAATGTTTCATCCAGAAAGTATTCTCCTTCATCATAATCATCCAGAATTCCTAAGATATTGAGCAAAGTCGATTTGCCACTTCCAGAAGACCCCATAATCGAAACGAATTCTCCTTTTCCAATAGTCAAATCTATCCCCTTGAGCACTTCCAGTCTAGTGGAGCCTGTTTCATAGGTTTTTCGAATGTTCTTAATATTGATCATAGATGCTTAATTCTTTGGAGCTTCAGATGTCTAATAAAAAAGACAGCACCTTACATTTAAAGTTGCTTAAAGAAATCAATTTATCTTCTGAGGATTGAAATAAGTGGATCAATACTCTTTTTTTATGGACAAACGATCAAAATAGAAGCAGATAGAGGAAAATATTTACTTAAAAAGCTGTTTTTTAAAAATCTCCCAATAGATTTTAAGCTTAGAAGTTCATCTAAAACGGTATTTTTGATGTCTTTTCCTATCTTTGTAACTAAGTTTTAATTCTAATTTGAATAAAGTCGCTTCATTAGGCAGCTTTTTGAATATGGCTGCGTTTTTGAACTGTATGATAAAAACTTTATACTGCATGTATCAAAAAATCTTAATTTGTTTTTTAGTTGTTCTTTGCTTTTCCACTTGTAAGGATAAGAAAACAAATGTAATCGTGGATGTTGATGATGACTTTACCATTGATATGTTTGAAAACATCGATAACGGAGTACGTAATTTCCAATTGGATATTTCTACTATCAGTCCTCAAACCTGCCTTAATTATACCATTTCTTACGATCTTGATTTTAATGAGCAAGACAATAATATAGAATTAACACTAAATGAACTTATTGAACCTGATGATTGTATTCAAGGTACATCAACAACTTCATTAACTATACCTTTTGGATCCATCTCTGAAGGGACCTATAGATTTGATTTAAATTTGAAAGATGCCGTGATCAATCAAGGTCAACTAAGTGTGACAGCCGGGCATTATCTTTTAGAAATGGAGTCGAATGATGGTATTGAAATTCTTAATCCTCAACTCAATAGAATTCCTAATAATACCATTTGGGGATATGTTGCCTACGATAATTCCTCAGCCTCTACAGATGCTCAAGACTTTTTGTCTAATCTTCAAGGTCTAAATACAGTCTTTAATATAGAAAACAATAACCTATATAGTGCTGGATATTTTGGATACTTTCAATTAGGTGAAAATAAAGAGTTGACGCTTCCGGGTGAGATAAACTTTAATTTTTATAAGTCTTTTATTTTCCAGCATGATAGTGATAACCTGGAAGATATTAATCAAGTAATGCTTGATGCTTGCGGACTAAGCTCTGAGCTTGAAATCTTTATCTTTAATGATAAAGAACCAACTATGAGTTGCAATTAAATAAAGCTCTTCTATCTTTTTGACAAATCCTTTTTCTTACTTTCTGATAAATCAAAGATGTATCCTTTTTCTTTGAATTTATGGTATTTATTCTGGTCAAATTGAAAAAGTCTTGCCGGACGATGCGCTACCCCTTCTTGGACTTCTTCCAAATCAACTAAAATATCCATAGAAAGAATTTTCTTTCTAAAATTTCGCTTGTCCAAATGCGTTTCCAAAATAGATTCATATAGATGCTGCAATTCGGTCAATGTAAACTTTGGTGGTAATAATTCAAAACCAACCGGACGCCTTCGAATTCTACGTTTCAGTAACTGAAAGCATTCATCCATAATCTCTTCATGATCAAATGCAAGATTCTTATTTTTTGAAATGCTATGCCATTGTGCCTGAGAAGCAAAAGAGGAGGCATTGACATTGTAATCCGCGATTTTAATTAGAGAATAATAGGCAACAGTGATCACACGACCATGTGGATGTCGATCCACCGCACCAAAAGATTTTACTTGCTCAAGGTAAACATCATCAATACCTGTAAGCTCTTTCAATACCCTTTCGGCAGCAGAGAGCAAATCCTCTCCTTCTTGAACAAAATGCCCAGGTAAGGCCCATTCTCCTTTATAAGGTTCTTCTCCTCTTTTTATTAATAAGACTTTTAAATCTGCCTCATCAAATCCAAAGATTATATTGTCAACAGTGAAGGCTGCCTTGAAATACTTGCCAAAATCAGTCATGCAGTGTTTGTTAAATTGAAGTCTGCGAAATTAACAATATTTTTTCGGCTATCCAATTTGGTAGAATCATATTAATTTTTTCAACCAAATGTTCCTTTCCTAACACAGCGAATCTATAAGTTTTTTTCTATTAGGCATAAAAAAAATTACATCTTGTTGAGGCTAAAAAGCCTTATATCTAAAGGAAACTCTACTATTTTTGAATTGCGAAAGCGTAAAAATCTATAAAAGCCAACCTCTATGCATTGAATTTGAATGCTATTTTTTGCATCTTTGTATTCGGCTTTTTAAATTTTTAGCTCTGTCTCCATTAAAACCCTCGTTACTAATTTCCTAAAACATGATTGCAATATTTGGATGAGGTGTCCATGACGCTGTTACTATCTTCCGTATTTGCAAGCTATTTTCCACATATAGAATTTTTTTAATCATTCAATAGAAACTATAAAACAGTTTCTATAATTTCGCAAACTAAAACATTCTTACAAGAGCATTAAAAAAAATATTAACATGAGAACATACATCACCCTACTCTTTGTAGTAGTTTCCACTTGCTTAGGTGCACAAGGCTTAGTTATAAATGAATTTGTTGCTTCCAATGATTCTACTTCAATGATAGCAGATGACTTTGGAGAATATGATGACTGGGTTGAATTATATAATAACTCCGATCAAGTACTTGACCTTAGCGGTTATTATTTTTCTGACGATATTGCAGATCCTTTAAAATGGAGATTCCCGAATGGTATAAATATCCAGGCAAATGGATACTTAGTTGTTTGGACCGATAGTGATGATGAACAAGGAGATTTACATACTAAATTTAAATTGAGTAAAGGCGGTGAGCAACTCATTCTAATGGATAGTTTTCAGGTCGTTTTGGATTCACTCACTTTTGGTGAACAAGAAACCAATGTTTCTATGGCCAGAATTCCGAATGGTACTGGAGACTTTGTTCCAAGAGCTCCGACTTTCAATGACAATAATGAATCGGTTGCAACAACTGATCTAGCAGTAAGAAAAGATTTCGAAATCTATCCTAACCCTGCTACATCTACTGTTCAAATTGACTTCACAAAAACGCAAGCAGATTTCAATGCAGGAGAAGGAATGCTTCAACTTATAGATTTGGCTGGTAAAGCTGTTTTAAATCAAAAAATTAATGTACTTTCGACCAATTCTGTAATCAATTTGGATATAAATACTTATGCCGATGGCCTGTATATTTTAAAAATTCAGACAGATTCAGAAATTTTCTTAAAGAAAATTGTGGTCGAAAAAAATGATTAACCTTATCAGTGACACTGTCACCAAACCAAGTCCTGACATGTTGAAGGCAATGATGCAAGCAACAGTCGGAGATGATGTCTTTCAACAAGATCCAACGATCAATACACTTGAAAATAAAGCAGCTTCCTTATTCGGTATGGAGGCTGCTTTATTTTGTCCTAGTGGAACCATGACGAATCAGATTGCTATAAAGGTACATACTCAGCCATTAGACGAAATGATTTGTGATGAAACCTCTCATGTTTATCAATACGAATTAGGAGGTTATAGCTTTCATTCCGGAATCTCGATCTGCCTCCTAAAAGGCAAATATGGAAAAATAACTGCCGAACAGGTTGAAGCTGCGATTAAACCAGATTACGATTGGATGCCGGTGAGTAAATTAGTTGTCCTGGAAAATACCTGCAACAAAGGTGGTGGCAGTTTTTATACCTTAGACGAAATTCGCCCTATTCAAGCGATTTGTAAAAAAAATAATTTAAAACTTCACCTTGATGGAGCCCGCTTGTTTAATGCTTTGGTGGAAACCGAAGAGACGACAGCATCTGTAGGTGCTCATTTTGACAGCATCTCAATTTGTCTTTCAAAAGGGCTAGGTGCTCCCGTTGGGTCTTTGCTTATTGGAGAAAAAGGCTTTATCAAACGTGCAAGAAAGGTTAGAAAAGTAATGGGAGGAGGCATGCGGCAGGCTGGCTATCTTGCTGCAGCAGGAATTTATGCCTTGGATCACCATATCGATCGCCTCAAAGAAGATAACGATCATGCTAAAAAATTGGGTGCTATTCTACAGCAACTAGATTATGTTGAAAATGTAAAACCGATCGCCACGAACATTGTTATTTTTGATGTAAAAGCACCTTTTGATAGCGCATCGTTTCTAGACTTAATAAAAGGAAAAGGAATTTTGGCAGCTCCATTTGGACCAAAGACCGTTCGGTTTTGTACCCATCTGGATGTCAGTAAAGAAATGATTGAGAAAGTAATTGATATTTTGAAATCTATAAAAAGCTAGGCTTTAGCTATCACTACCGCGCTTGTTCAATTCATCGCGAATTTCAGCAGCTCGTTCGTAATCCTCATTAGCTAAAACATCATT
>CAYXQH010000205.1:0-9108 GCA_964467425.1 uncultured Saprospiraceae bacterium | reverse complement strand
TTTGGTTGGAAGTGCTATCAGACATACACTGGAGCGGAAAGGATATACCAATCTTGTGTATCGTAAACATCAAGAGCTCGATTTAACGGATACGGTTGCGGTAAAACATTTTTTTGAAACTGAAGAGCCGGAATATGTGTTTTTGGCAGCGGCTAAAGTTGGAGGGATTATTGCAAATAACACCTATAGAGCCGATTTTATTCATGTCAATTTGATGATCCAGAATAATGTTATTCACCAGAGCTATAAAAGCAAGGTGAAAAAATTGCTCTTTCTCGGAAGCACCTGTATATATCCCAAGCAGTCTCCTCAGCCAATGCCAGAGGATGCATTACTCACGGGCCCTCTGGAGTATACCAATGAGCCTTATGCCATTGCCAAAATTGCAGGGATAAAAATGTGCGAAAGCTATAATATTCAATATGGGACTAATTTCTTGTCTGTAATGCCTACTAATTTATATGGCTACAATGATAACTTTGATTTAGAAAAATCCCATGTATTACCTGCGCTGATTCGTAAAATGCATCTGGCCAAATTACTTTCGGAAGAGAAAGAGTCTGCCATTTTGGAAGATTTACAGGTTTCCACTTTCGCGAAAGCGGAGACTCTCCTTCATGATCATGGCGTATATGCGGATCGTGTAGAAATTTGGGGTACGGGAAGACCGAAAAGAGAATTTTTATGGAGTCAGGATATGGCGGAGGCCTGCGTTTTTCTAATGAGAAATAGCAATTTTTCTGATGTAATTGTAGATCTCAAAGAAGTACGCAATACACATATCAACATAGGTACAGGTGAAGACATTGCGATAAAGGATCTGGCAGAACTTATAAAAAAGACTGTTGGATTTAAGGGAACTTTATTTTTTAACACGGATAAACCAGATGGTACTTTGAGAAAACTCACTAATGTTTCCAAATTACATGCCTTGGGGTGGAAGCATAAAACGGTATTGCCCGATGGGATTTCGAAATTGTATTCCTGGTATACCAAGACCTCAAAACAAGACATATAAAACACGTTCTCCATGTCTATAGTCCAAACAGCGTTAAAAAAACTTGGAGGCAAGGAAGGCTCTCTAAAATACTTTAACAATACTGTTTGGTTACTTTCTGAGAAGGCATTGCGCGCCATTGAAGCATTTGTAATAGGAATATGGATTGCCAGATTTTTAGGGCCAGAAGATTTTGGCACTTTAAATTATGCTCACGTTTTTGTTTTTCTTTTTACAGCAATCGCAACTTTGGGTCTGGATCAAATTGTGGTTAAAGACCTTGTGAGTGATACTTCTAAAAGAGATAAAATACTTGGAACAACTTTCGGTCTACGCCTTATAGGGTTTCTGGTAATGAGTGTCTTAATTTTTTTCTTTTTAAGTATTGCAAATAACAGCGAAGAAATAAATACACTTATCTGGATAATTACTGGGTCTGTACTATTTCAAAGTCTTAATGGAATAGACTTCTTTTTTCAAAGTAAAATTGAAAGTAAGTATGTTGCCTGGGTCAATATGACAATGGTTATTATTAGTGCACTGATTAAAATTGTGTTGATTCTGTATAAAGCAGATTTAATCTATTTTGCAGGGGTTTATGTCGTCGAAAATTGTATTACGGCAATAGGATATGGTTATTTTTATTATCGCAGTAAACTGAAAATAACAAACTGGAAATTTGATTTTGAAACGGCCAGAAGTCTATTGTCGAGAAGCTGGTTTTTAATTATTGGGACTATTGCTACAGCCATTTACATGAAGATAGATCAAGTCATGATCAAAGACTTTATGGGAGAACGAGAAGTGGGCTTGTACAGTGCGGCTGTAAAAACCTGTAGTATATGGCTTTTTGTAACGGTGGTTATTACCCAATCACTTTTTCCTTCTCTGGTCGCAGCAAAAAAAAGAGATCAAAAATTATTTTTGGATCGGTTGCAAAAATTATATGACTTACTTATTAAAATTGCAATAGGCGCATCCATTATATATAGCTTGTTTGCTGATGTTATAATTAGATTTTTGTTTGGTGTTGAATATCAAGAGAGTAGTGGGATTATGACTATTTACATATGGTCTGTTGTATTTGTTTTCTTGAGCAATGGATCCTGGGGGTTTTATTTGAATGAAAATCTGGAGAAATTTTCGAGTATCCGATTGATTATTGGAGCGATAATAAATGTAGTTCTTAATGTATTTTTTATCGATATATTCGGTTTGTTGGGAGCCGCTTACGCAACTTTAATTTCATATGCTATTTCAGGGTATTTCGTAAATGCGTTTTTTATAAAAACAAAGCCTAATTTTTATTTACAAACACGATCAATAGTAAATTTTTTAAATGTAAAAACGTGGTTAAAACCTTTTGGAGAAGCTCCGAGTAATACATCTGCAGAGTGATAAAGATCTTTAAAAATAAACTAGAGCAAGTTTTGAGACTTACCTATCTCAATTCGTTAACAAGACTAAATAACTCTGTTATTCTCGTAGAATACCCCAAGTCTGGAGGTACCTGGTTAGGACAATTGGTGTCAAACTATCTTGAAATACCTTTTCCAAGGAATAGATTTCCTATAATTAGGCGATCTTTATTCCATGGGCATTACCTCCCTAAGCATATAGGAGATAATCAAAAGATCATATTTTTAGTACGCGATGGGCGGGATGTTTTGATTTCATTCTATCATCACCAACTTATTTGGAATGAAAAGAACAAATCTGAACCTCATAACGTACATTACCATAGAAAAGAAGTAGGTTTTGATAATTACGAAAATGTAAAGGAGAATATTTTGCAGTATATGGAGTATTCCTACGAACATCGTCTTTCTAAATTTAGAAGATTTGTTTTTCCCGGTAATTGGTATGAGTATAATAATACTTGGTTGCAAAAAATGGAAAATGATGAGAGAATCTATTTGGTTAGATATGAAGATCTTTTAGAAAATACTCAGAATACATTGCAGAAGCTTTTAGAAAACTTTTTTGATATCCCAGAGGTTGATGAAGAGCATCTTAAATCGGTAATTCATAGATTCTCTTTTGAAAATCAAACAAAAAGGAAAAAAGGAGAAGAAAATACGAAAAGCTTTTTGCGAAAAGGTGTTCGCGGAGATTGGAAAAATTACTTTGGAGAAAAAGAAAAAGAGGAATTTAAAAAATATAGTCAGGACTTATTAGTTCGTTTAGGATATGAACATACTAATGAATGGTAACATAATCTGATGAAGCATCTATTAGGAATAGCTTTTATATTAGTTTCAGGTTTTCTATTTTTTTATCTAAAAATAGATGGAATCTTGCTGGTGTCATTTCTGGTAAGTACGCTTGTACTATTTGGGATTTTAGCTTATCATTTATACATAGAGCAGAGCTATTCTCCATTTTTATCGGCCTATATCGTTTTTAATTTTTTGTTTTTTATTGTTGCACCCGTAACACAGATAAGTTTTTTAGAACAAACGCCAAGCCCTGAATTTGTTAATCACTTTCCTTACGATAAGGGTTTAATATTACAGACTAATCTTTTGATTATTCTCTTTAATGTTGCTTTTATTTTGGCATATGCATTTTTTAAAAGAATCAAATATTTCAAAAAAGTTCCTTCAGTATCTAAAGAATCTCAACCTATTCTGCCATTAACGATTTTATCGCTTTTAATACTTTCGATACTAATTTTTTTAATGAGCACTGATTTTGTGCAATATGAGATAGCACGACCGAGTTGGAAAAAATCAGATTTTTCAGTGTTCTCTATTTTGATATGGAAGAAGGTATTGTTTTTAGTCCCCTTTGCAGGAGTCATTTTATGTTTCCAATATTTTAGAAAGCAGACTAAAAAACCCTTAAACCTAGTAACAATTGCTGGTTTTTTGCTGTTATTCATTATAATTCTTCTATGGTTTAAAAACCCATTAACAGAAAAACGTAATGCACTAGGTCCTGTATATATATGTTTAATGATCATTTTTCTACCCAAATTGCTTAATTCAAACACAAAAATGTTAGGCTTTTTATTTTTAACAATGATTGTTGCATTTCCATTAACAGCAGTCTTTACACATACTGATGCATCTTTCAGCGAAATTCTAAAGTCACCAGCAATTCTATTTGAAGAAACTAATAAAGGAGGAGGGATTGTAACAGCTTTCAATACTTTAAACTATGATGCTTTTGCAAATATCCTTGCTACCATAGAATATGTTGGGGAGTATGGTTTTGCTATGGGAGGCCAGTTACTAAGCGCTTTTCTATTTTTTGTACCTAGAAGTGTATGGAGTAGTAAACCCGTTTCTACGGGAGAGCTCGTAGGGGATCATCTTATCGACCGTTATGATTTTACATATAGTAATCTTTCCAACCCTATGGTATCAGAAGGTTATATAAACTACGGTATTTTAGGCGTTATTTTAGGTGCAATTTTTTTAGCATTTGTTACCGTTAAGTTTATGAGTTGGTTGCGGAGTAATGATGATCTTAAAAGGATATTAGCATATTATCTGGCGATTCATTTTATCTTTCTACTCCGAGGTGATTTTACAAATGGATACTCCTATTTTATTGGAACTGTAATAGGCGTGTTATTAATACCAAAGAGTATAGAATTCCTGATTAAACATATATTACGATATCAGAAACGATGGGCATTATCAACAGAATAAAAAATATAAACTGGCCTAAAGTAGGGTTGTTTTTAATGTTCGCATTAATCATGCTCCCGTCTAATTTAAAGACCATTGCTGTCATTTTATTTGGCGTTACCATACTTTCATTAAGTTTTAAACGCAAGTTTCACTTTGACCTTAAGCTGTTTATAACAAACAGTTTAGTGCTTATATTTATTGGTCTTACTTTTATATACAGTGACAATACAGATTATGCCATACACAAAATACAGCAGTTATCTTCTCTGATTGTTTTCCCTTTTATTTTTGCATTAACCACGCAGGAAGAACGTGATACTTTTTTTAAGGATTTGTCCATGTATTTCTGGACATATTTAGTAGCTGTTTTTTTATTTAATGTCCTGATGTTTATATGGTTTTATGCTACCCGTTACAATTTTGACCAAATGATGGAGCATTTTGCTACTGTGTTGAGAGTGAAAATTGGGAAGTATAATATTCACCCCATTTATCTGTCAATGCATTGTAGTATAGCAATTCTATTTTCCTTTTTCTTATTGAGAAAAGTCAAAACAAAATTTCACGTTTCGGTCATAGTTCTTATGGATATTACTTTAGTATTGTTTCTTTTACTTTATGCCAAAAAAGGACCTTTACTTGCAATTCTTATCGTATTCACTTTGTTTGTGTTATTCCAAAGGAAAAACAAATTTTTGAAACCATACCTTATTGCTGTAATTGGACTTATTTTTCTGACTATAGCCGTTCCCAGAACACGAAATAAATTTGTGGAATTACTCACTATAGAATCCCTTGCTGAGGGGTCTGTGACTTCAACTAATATTAGATATACTATATATAAAACGGCACAACAACTTATTGCAGAAAACCCCTTTTTAGGATATGGATTAGGTGATTATAATAATGCACTGATTAATCGCTACAGCGAGAATGGAGATCAGTTATTAATAGAAGGAAAATATAATGCACATAATCAATATTTTAGTTTTCTTTTAATAGGAGGAGTTTTTGTATTACTGGCTTTTTTATTTACACTAGGGTTTAATTTTATTTATGCGATTCGTTATGATAATCAAATTCTTATATTGCTTCTTGTCTTTTACGGAATAGTCATGTTTACTGAAAACATTTTAGAACGGGAACAAGGCGTTATTTTCTTTACATTCTTTCTGAACTTTTTTACTTTAAAGAGCATTTTCCGAAGTGAAGAATTATAAATCGATACTTTTAATAGGACCCTTTCCGGAACCTACAACAGGAGTATCCTTGGCAAATCAAGTAGTGAGTGATATTCTTAAAGGAAGTTCAATATTTAAAGTAGGGATTATTAATACCTCTTATACCAGATTTGATGAAGCCATTGGAAAGTTTTCCATTCATAAGCTATTATTTAATCTCTCTTTTTTTCCAAAAGTTTTTCGAATATTTGGTTATAACAGTATATACATTACCCCTGGACAAACCTTTTTTGGAATAGTGAAATACACCTTCTTCATTCTACTTGCAAGTTTCTTGAAAAAAGAATTAATAATTCATGTGCATGGAAATCATTTAGGGAGGGAGTATAAAAGTTTAAAGACTATTAAAAAAGAGATATTCAGGTTTTTAGTTTCAAGATTTACTAAGGGGATTGTTCTTTCTACAAGTCTAAGGGAGAACCTCACCCCTTTTCTTAAAGAGGAAAACATTTATGTACTACCCAATTTTGCTCAGAATTATTTATTAGATACCAAAGAATCGAAAGATGAGGAAGGTCTTCAGATCATTTATTTAAGCAATTTAATGCAGGAGAAGGGCATCTTTGATCTATTAGAGGCATTGAAGCAACTAGAAACAAATAACATTCCCTATCAAGCCAGAATTGCAGGTGCGATGGACAAATCTCAGCAGAAAGAAATTGAGCAATATTTTGAAAATTTGACCCATACCAAATATGTAGGAATTGTTAAAGGTGATCGTAAAAAGGAACTCTTACATTGGGGGAATATATTTGTATTGCCTACCTTTTATAAGATGGAAGGACAACCCATATCGATACTTGAAGCGATGGCAACAAAAAACGTAATTATTACTACAGCACATGCTGGTATTCCCGATGTGGTACATGATGAGGAAAATGGTTTTTTTGTTGAAAAAAATAATCCTTCTGATATTTATGATAAATTAATGTATTTAAAAGGCCATAATTTAGAAATGGATCGTATCGTAAATCATAATGAAGTGTACTTTCAAGAAAATTTCACAAGAGAACAATTTAAGAGTCGTTTACTTGATATTTTAAAACAATAGGGCAAGTGATTATGAAAACAACTATTTATTTGATTCTAATTTCAATTTTAGTTTTTTCCTGCAAGAACAGTGAAAATTCTCTTGAACTTGTAGGGTGGGGTGATAGTATGATGAAAGGGGCAGGAGGAGAAAGATCCATTTTAGAGGTGATTTCCGAAGAATTAGGAGGGGTGGAATATACAAATTATGGAGTAGGAGGATTAAAATCCAATAGTATTGCTGTTTTACAGGGAGGTCTCCCACTTAAAATTGTACTTGAAAATAATGAAATAAAAAAAGATGAAGTTTCAAATATTATCTATTATAATATTGATCCTTTTAATTTTCAAACCAAACCATTTAGAAGTGGTCATATTTTAGGAATACAAGGAAAAATAGAACGACTGTTTGAAAAAGAAGAAAAAAAGAAAACACTTGGCTATAATTTTTCTGCAGACGATATAGATAAAACAATTCAGGTAGCAGATACAACAGTTTTTGAGTTTGACGATGCTGTAATTAAGAAGAATGCTATTACGATTATATGGTCCGGGCGAAATGATAGAAAATCAGGAGGAAAAAACCGTTTATACAAAATAAGAGATAATATTCAGGCAATGATTGATCATTTGGATGCACGATCCAAAGAACGACTTCTGATTTTATCTGTTTGCAATGGTATTGGAGATAAAGAGTTTAAAGGAAGTAATGCGCATACAAACGTAAGAGGATTAAATGAAGTGTTGAAAGACTCCTTTAAAGAATACTTTGTTGATGTTCGAACATATATGATAAATAAAGCTATATATGACTTGGGTTTGGAGCCAACAGCACAGGATTTAGAAGACATAAAAAAAGACTGTATCCCGAGAAGTTTGTTGAAGGATAATGTTCATTTCAATACTTTGGGATATGAAGCAACCGGAAAATATTTAGCTGAAATCATTAGGAAAAAGGGATGGATTGATTAGTTTTAGTGCTTGGAATATCAGGATTTAAATACCTATAGAACACCAAAGAACTTTCGCGGAAGATCAAAACTTACTGTGCAGTTATGGTGGGTTGTTCAAGCGCTTCTTTTTAAAACCTCTCCTCAGTTTTTATATGGGTGGCGACGATTTTTACTTCGAGCTTTTGGAGCAAAGATTGGAAAGCATGTCATATTGCGACCGAGTATGACGGTAACATATCCCTGGAAATTAGCGATTGGAGATTATAGCTGGATCGGCGATGACGTTGTGCTTTATACCTTGGGAGAAATAGAGATTGGGAACCATGCTGTGATCTCTCAAAAAGGTTATCTGTGTACTGGATCACATGACTATACATCTTCTTCGTTTGAAATTTATGCGGAGAAGATAACTATAGGATCAAAATGCTGGTTAGCCACTGATGTTTATGTAGCTCCTAATATTTCTATCGGAGAAGGAACAGTTGTTGGAGCAAGAAGTAGCGTGTTTAATGATTTGCCTTCCAATAAAGTTTGCGTAGGATCACCAGCAAAACCTATAAAAGATAGGATGTAATTCTACAAAAAATCATTTCTTTGCCTTCGCTAAGGAATAAGCAGATTGAGTACACGAAAACATATCACTTTTATTGGTCTTAATTTTTATCCGGAGAGTACTGCCATTGGTCTGTACTCAACCCAGCTCGTGGCATTTTTAGAAGAACAAGGATATGATATAAGTGTTATTACCGCCTTTCCATATTATCCGCATTGGAAAATAGCCAGGGAATATCAGAATAAACCTAGATTTTTTAGAGAACAAAGGGACAATACCAAGATATATAGATATAAACAGTATACGCCGGCGAAACCTACTTTTTTAAAGCGAGTTCTTCATATTATTGATTTTACTGTAGGTTCATATTTTAACCTTCGTAAAATAAAAAAAAGCGATTTGGTTATTGCAATTATACCCTTTACAAGCGCTGCTTTTCTTGGAGGTATTGCTAAAAGACGTTTTAATGCTAAATTATGGGTTCATATTCAGGATTTTGAATTTGATGCAGCCTTTCAGTCTGGGTTAATGCAACCCGAAAGGAAGAATAAGGGCTGGATACATAAACTTTTAATGCGATTAGAACGTAGAATTCTGAATAAAGCAGATACTGTAAGTACGATAAGTCAGTCTATGATACAAATGCTTTCGCAAAAGACAAAACAACCGACTTATTTCCTTCCTAATTGGGTAA
>CAYXQH010000204.1:0-9141 GCA_964467425.1 uncultured Saprospiraceae bacterium | reverse complement strand
TGAACCAATTCCGCTTCATACATAAGCGAGTTAGAACCAACGACATCAACATCACATTGGTAGAATTCTTGATAACGACCTTTCTGTGGTCGATCCGCTCGCCAAACTGGTTGGATTTGATAACGTTTAAAAGGAAAAGAAATACTGTTTTGGTTCATGACCACAAACCGTGCAAAAGGCACCGTCAAGTCATATCGTAATCCTCGTTTCGCAATAGATGGAATTAATCGCTTAGAGT
The DNA here is from genome assembly GCA_964467425.1 of uncultured Saprospiraceae bacterium. Taxonomy (GTDB): domain Bacteria; phylum Bacteroidota; class Bacteroidia; order Chitinophagales; family Saprospiraceae; genus JAHDHW01. The sequence continues at coordinate 8,903 of CAYXQH010000204.1, read as the reverse complement.
CTTTTGCTTCCAGCGCAGCGGTATCTCCCTTCTTTAAAAAATCGCCATTATTTAAAACCTTAAATATTAGCTTATCTCCTTCTTCACCGTATTTACCAGTCAAAGTCGCCAGGCTTTCCATCGTTGGTGTTTCGATCGCTTGATAGCCGTATTTCACAAAGACACTTCGTATGGTGTCGAAAATGAAATTCCGTTTTGCGACCTCTACAGGACCGAAATCTCTGGTACCTTTTGGAATGCTGGGTTTGGACATGTATAAATAATTAAGTTAGCAAGCGAGCAAGTTAGCAGGTAACAAAGAAGCTTTAATATTACTAACTTGCTAACCTATTAATTTGTTGACTTATTTTTACCAAGCTGATTTAAATTGATTTAAAAAGCGGACATCATTTTCGAAAAATAATCGAATATCACTAATGTCATAAAACTGCATTGCGGATCGTTCGATTCCGATACCGAAAGCAAAGCCGGTATATTTTTCAGAATCAATCCCACAATTGTCTAAAACCGCAGGGTCCACCATTCCACAGCCTAATACTTCTAGCCAGCCTGTTCCTTTTGTTAATCGATAAGCTTTGTCATCGCCTAATCCCAGATAGACATCCATCTCTGCACTTGGTTCAGTAAATGGGAAAAAGGAAGGTCGAAGTCTGATTTTTGTTTCTGCTCCGTATAGCTCTTGTGCGAAATATAAAAGCGTCTGTTTCATATCTGCAAAAGAAACATTCTCATCAATATAAAGACCTTCTACCTGATGAAATTGACAATGCGAACGAGCAGAGATTGTTTCGTTTCGATAGACTCGTCCGGGAGCGATAATTCGAATCGGCGGCTCCTGACTTTTCATCGTTCTTGATTGAACAGAAGACGTATGCGTTCGAAGCAAATATTCGATACTGTCTTTTAAATAAAAAGTGTCCTGCATATCTCTGGCTGGATGATCTTCCGGAGTGTTCATCGCTGTGAAGTTATGCCAGTCATCTTCAATCTCCCGATCTTCTGCAACTGCAAAACCAATGCGGCTAAAAATGTCCACCATTTTATTCATCACAATAGAGATCGGATGACGTGATCCAAAATTGATCGGTTCAGCCGGAGCCGTCAAATCAATGTTAGCGCCTACCTCTTGATCAGCCGCAGACTCAGCAGTAGCTTTTATTTTTTGAAATTTATTTTCGGCTGCTTCCTTGACGGAGTTGACTAACTGCCCAAACTCTTTTTTCTGCTCATTAGGAATATTCCGAATCTCTCCGAAGAGAGGTTTGATTATATTTTTAGTTCCTAAATAACGGATCCGAAACTTTTCCACCTCTTCGGCGGATTGAGGGTTGGAAACTTCTATTTCTCCGAGAACAGATTTTACTTTATCAAAAATTTCAACTGACATTTTTACAATGTTTTGTAAGGCATTTTTTTAATAATGCACAATAAGGTGCAAATGTACTATTTTAACGTTAATTCGGGAAAAATTGATTCCTGATGTTGACTAAAAGAACTACTTTCAAATTGGTTTTAGCCATTCAGATACTTAAAAAGCAAAAATTCTATCCTTTTAGTTCAAATTAGCGCTGAATTTATCTTTTTTAATAAAGCTTTTCAAAGTCCTAAAGTGTATCTTCGTCCAATAAACACGGGGCAAAGAATTAATTTCCGACCTGCCCGATCGCGGAGCAGGCAGGTTTTAAAAAGTTAGTGAAAACAAAAGTGATTGAATATGAATGTTGTTAAGCTAACTTTTTAAACCAAAAGAGGAGATTTAATTTTTAACCAAAATTTAAAAATACAGCATGATACTTTATAATGTTACTGTGAAAATCCTTGGAACTTTAGAAGAAGAATGGTTAAAGTGGATGCAAGAAGTGCATATTCCGGATGTAATGAATACTGGTTTGTTTGTAGAGTATAAAATTTGTAAGATTTTTGAAGAGTCAGAGGATGGAGGAGTGACCTATGCTTTTCAATATTATTGTAAGGACATGGCTACTTTTCAAGAATATCAGACAAAACACGCAAAAGCACTTCAGGCAGATCATACCAATCGATATAAAGATAAATATGTTGCTTTTAGAACTTTGATGGAAGTGATTAAATATTAAGTGTTTGAGAGGAATCCTTGAAGATTCCTGTTTGAACTCCAAAGCAATCCCATTTGAAAAACTTATCTGCAATTATTCTCTTATTTATTGCGAATTCTATCTCCGGTATTTCGCAGGGAATTAGTATGATTGCCATTCCTTGGTATTTTGCGATGCAGAACGATATGAGGACCTTTGGGTTTATTTATATCATTACGAATGTAGTTGCGCTTCTTTGGGTACCTTATAGTGGAACCTTCGTTGATAAATATAATCGTAAAAAAATCTTCCAGACCATTACGATGCTCTCCGCTATTATGCTTACCGTTGTTTCCTATATTGGTTACCAGAATGGAGGGCTTAGTTTTTGGTATGTTGGGTTCGTTTTTATGTTTACCTTTTTTAATTATAATATTCATTATCCAAACCTCTATGCGTTTGTTCAAGAAATCACAGAGCGAGAACGCTACGGGAGTATATCTTCCTATATTGAGATTCAAGGGCAGACGACTAATATACTGGCAGGTGCTAGTGCTGCAATGCTATTAGAAGGTTCAGAAAATGGTATGTTTAGTTTGTTCGGATTTAAAGTAGAAACAGGGCTGCATTTTGAAGCCTGGAAGATTCATGAGATATTCGCCTTAGATGCTTTGACTTATTTGGTTGGGTTTGTAGTGATCCTTTTTATAAAATATACACCGCTCACCATTCGGAAAATAGAAACGGGACCTATTTATGAGCAGTTAAAGGTGGGCTTTAATTATTTAGTGAAACATTCGAAAATTTTGATTTTTGGAATAGGATCACATTCTGTTTTTGCGGCAGCAATCGTTACGACCATTTTTCTTTCACCTATTTATGTAAAAAATCATCTGCTCGAAGGAGGAGATATTTATGCAAGTGGCAAAATGTTTTTCGCAATGGGTTCGGTATTATCAGGGATTGCAATTCGAAAAATATTTAGAAAGGTAAATATCCCGCTTTCGATTATCATTCTGACTACAACAGCTTCAATTGCCTATTTTGTGTTGAGTATAAATACCATGGATATTCTTTTTTTCGGTATGTCCTTTCTACTTGGAATGTCTAATGCGGGAATAAGAGTTCAACGTATAACATACTTATTTATACATATCCCTAATCAGGTATATGGAAGGGCTATGAGTATTTTTACACAAATTAATACCCTCTTTAGAATCTTATTTCTTTCGCTTTTTTCTCTCGCTTTCTTTCAGGAAGGGCATGATATAATTTATGCTTTCGCGATTCTTTCTGCCTTTTTGATCCTTACACTCTTAGTTTTAGTAAAAATCTATAAAAGACTGGAAAAGAATATTTAGTGCGGCTTTAGTCGAACGTTAAATATTCAGACATACACTTATTAGAATGGCTAAAAGAAGTGAATTAGCACTTCATGACTGCTTTTTGACCAAGACTTTGAAACATAATATTATTAATTTCGCTTTAATTAGCGTAATTTCGCTAAACGTTTTGATTAACTGAAGACACCTTAGAAAAAAATAAATTGAATGGACTTTATACTTACAGAAGAACAATTAGCAGTCAAAGAAGCTGCGAGAGATTTTGCTCAAAATGAACTGAAACCAGGGGTTATTGAGCGAGATTCTAAAATGATATATCCAACGGAGCAGATAAAAATGATGGGAGAATTAGGTTTTCTGGGCATGATGGTGTCTCCTGAATATGGCGGAGGAGGAATGGATACGCTATCCTATGTTTTAGCAATGGAAGAGATTTCTAAAGTTGATAATTCTTGTTCTGTTATCATGTCTGTGAATAACTCATTGGTTGCATGGGGGATTGAAACATTTGGTACGGAGGCTCAAAAGTTAAAATACCTTCCTAAGATTGCAAGTGGAGAAACCATTGGATCTTTTTGTCTTTCAGAACCGGAAGCAGGAAGTGATGCGACCAGTCAACAAACGACCGCTATAGATATGGGGGATCATTATGTTTTGAATGGGACTAAAAACTGGATCACTAGTGGAGGGACTTCTAAAATACATTTAGTAGTTGCACAAACGAATGTAGAATTGGGACACAGAGGAATCAATGTGTTTATCGTTGAAGCAGGTTGGGATGGTGTTGCAATAGGAGCGAAAGAAGATAAGTTGGGTATTCGTTCTTCGGATACACATACAATTATGTACAACGATGTCAAAGTTCCAAAAGAAAATAGAATTGGCGATGAAGGCTTTGGGTTTAAGTTTGCAATGAAAACATTGAACGGTGGAAGAATCGGTATCGCTTCTCAGGCATTGGGTATTGCTGCCGGAGCGTATGAGTTAGCTGTTGCTTATTCGCATGACCGAAAAGCTTTCGGTAAGCCAATTAATCAACATCAGGCAATTGCATTTAAATTGTCAAAAATGGCAACGGAAATTGAAGCTGCTCGAATGTTGGTGTATCGTGCTGCCTGGTTAAAGGATCAGCACATGAGTTATGGTACTGCTGCTGCAATGGCAAAGTATTATGCTTCTGAAGTTGCAATGAATCAAACTGTCGAAGCCGTTCAGGTTCATGGTGGATATGGTTTTGTAAAAGAGTACCATGTTGAGCGATTAATGCGGGATGCAAAAATTACTCAAATCTATGAAGGAACATCTGAAATCCAACAGCTCGTTATTTCCAGAGACATTATTAAAAATGGAAACCTTACAGTTCCAGTTATGAATAATAATATGGAGAAAGCATAGCCAAGGTTGAAAATATAAATGCATAAAAAGGCATGAAGATAATTCTTCATGCCTTTTTTGATTTTTAAGACCTTATTTAGAGTAATCTCTATTTTATTAAAAAAAGAGGTTAAAATTTTATGGAATTTTTACCCTTTCGGAGTCTTATTTGTAGAAGCTATTCTTTTACAAAATTTATTGATTATGATTTTATCAAATAAGGCGAAAAATAACGTTACTAAAATAAGCTGGATACTGGTTTTTATTCTTGGAGCTCTTTACCTAAATGGGCAGAGTTTTTCTTATGATAACATTGAATTAGGCTCTTTTGACAATGCAGATGTATTAGATGTAGCGCAAGGTTTTGATTTTAATGATGGAATAGGTGCACCAGTAGATAGTCTTTCAGCATCTATTTTACCAGAGAGTAGAGTGAAAGTCAGTTGGCAGTATACTTTTTCAGCATCTTTGCAAGATTTTATTATTTATAAAAAACAAGAGAAAAGGAGTTGGGAAGTGTATAAAAATATAAATGCAGAAGATGCTTGTCTTTGGAAAAACCCAAAACTAGCCCTGCAAAGCTTTCATTTTGAGGACCTTAATGTCCAAATCGGATCAAAAGTTGAATATAGAATAATAGCTAGGTTTGAAAATGGTGTAAAAACAGAGGTTTCAGCCCCGCTAAAAGTATATTTTTAACGTCTTTCTATAAAAAGGTAAAAGCAACCCCATTATATTTTTACTCTTTTAACTAAATAAACAACCCCAAGTATATTTTTGACGTTCTAATAAAGTACATTTGCCAATAGGATGAAAGGATCACTTCAAGTAGCGAAAATGTTTGGAATTCCAGTGAAATTACACTGGAGTTTTGGTCTGTTGATTCTATACCCTCTTTATCATGGAATGACGAAAAATCTGGATTTGGCGGGCATGGTATATATGGGCCTTTTTATGTTGGGATTATTTTTTTGTGTGGTGCTACACGAATATGGACATGCACTTACTGCGAGAAAGTATGGCGTTCAAACTCGGGATATTATCCTATCACCGATTGGGGGTGTTGCCAGGTTAGAGCGTTTACCTGAGAAACCAATCCAGGAATTTTATGTAGCTATTGCCGGACCATTAGTGAATGTAGTGATTGTAATTTTGATTATTCCAATCATATACTTATTGTTTAATGAGGAAGTAGTATGGGATGGTGGGTTTTTTAAAAGTATCCTTTTTTTAATAGACTTCAATAGTCCTATTAAAATTCTTCCTTTTTTACTGCTGGGAAATATTTTGCTGGCTGGCTTTAATTTGCTTCCCGCATTTCCAATGGATGGCGGAAGGATCTTCCGTTCTTTATTATCTATAAAACTTGGACGATTACGGGCAACACAGATTGCATCATATCTCGGTAATTTTTTTGGAATAGCAATGGTCGCCTGGGGAATTTATGCAGGGCATATTATTACACCTTTAATCGGTGTTTTTATCTTTTTGCTTGCAAGACAGGAGTACAGGATGGTCAAAATGGAGACTATTTTAAAACAACATACTGTTGCGGATTTGTTTAGAGCAAATTTCACGAAGATATATTTGGATAATAAAATGGAGGTAGTGGAAGATATTTTAAAACGAGGTCATGAAAAAAACTTTTTAGTCTTCGATGAAAAAGAACAGCTTGCAGGTGTTTTACATGAATTATTTATTCTGGAAGCGATACGAAAAAAAGACATGGATGGACCAGTTGCGGAATATTTAAGTCATAGTTATGAGCGAATCCAAAAAGAGGATACCCTGGATCAATTATTGAAAAAAATGCAAGAGTTTGGTTATTCTATACTTCCAATATATGAAGCAGATGAATTGATTGGTGTGATTGATGTGACGATGATGAATAATTTTCTACAGCTAAAGAAAAAAACGTAAAGCAGTCAAATAATTTATTCCTTTCTATAAGTAAGGCAGATTTTAAAATAGAAAAAGGCTTTTGAATTGAATCAAAAGCCTCTTCATTTTTTCATGGGACTATCTGTGCTGTATTTTTAGATTTCTTTATAAACCAAGTTTGGCTTTTACCAATGACATAACATTTTTAGACTCGTCATGATAAAGCATAACGTTCATTCCGCTGGAATCAAAAATCATGACATATCCGTTTTCTTTTCCAACCTCTTTAAGCGCTTTATCTATTTTTTCTAAAATAGGTTTTAACAGATCAGTTCTTTTTACATTAACTTTTTGGCCTAGGTCGTATTCTTCTTGTTGAAGGGCTTTTTGCCTTTGTCCTAATGCGGCACCTCTTTCATCTATTTTTACTTTGCTTAAACCACCACCCGCAGCTTCTTTCTCAAAGGCATCTACATCAGCCTGAAACTGAGCGACCTTTTTCTCGAAAGCCGTTGCTAGAACCTTTTGGTAATTTGCAATTTCTTGATCAGCTACTTTGGACTCAGGAAGTAATAATATTAATTCTTGCGAATTGAGATAACCAACTTTCTGATCCTGTGCAAATATATTAGAGGTATTTCCTAATACCATGATAGTCAATAGTAGACTTATTTTTAAAACGTTTTTCATTTTTTGTAATTTTCTTAATTCTTTAAAAAAGTGCTTTACGAACACCTTGTACTACAAATTTACCGCTACTATATGAGCTTTTCTAACTTTTAACAGAACATTATTTCCAACTTCAAACCGGTCATTTTTAAAAATAGACCAAAGAACTTGCTGATTCTCAATCTATTGCGATAGAATATTTAAAATCTATGTACTTTTAATCCTTAATAATTGGTTAAATATTTCTACAATTCAAGTTGATCAAGAGCTTGTTTTATGGATTAAATGCTATCTTTTCTAAAAATGAATTCATGATTACGGTTAAAAATTTGACGAAGACTTTTGCATTATCAAAACAACAACGCAAGGAGCTGAATACTTCAAAGCGGATGATGAAGGCGGTAGACAATATTAGTTTTACTTGCCAAGCAGGTAGAATTTGTTCTCTCTTAGGACCCAATGGTGCTGGAAAAACAACCACTCTTCGAATGATCTCCACTATTCTGAAACCATCAGAAGGAACGATCGAAGTTGCTGGAAATGATGTAACTACTTCTCCTCAAGTTATAAGGCAAAAAATTGGTTTTTTAACAGGAAGTACTGGCTTATATCAGCGGCTTACCCCAAATGAATTGGTCAAATATTTTGCAGATTTATATGCGGTGAATGCTGTGGATTTTAAAGCACGAAAAGAAAGATTGTTCACGATGCTGGATATGAATGATTTTGCAAATAAAAGAATAGGCAACTTGTCTACAGGAATGCGTCAAAAAGTTTCTATAGTTAGAACGATGATTCATGATCCGGAAGTGGTCGTCTTTGATGAACCAACTTCCGGTCTCGATGTTATTTCTGCCGAAAATATTATAGCATTAATTCGGAATTGTAAGCAAGAAGGGAAAACGGTTATTTTTTCCTCTCATATCATGAGTGAAGTTGATCTCTTGTGTGATGATTTAGTAATTATCCATAAAGGAAAGCTATGTTTTAATGAGACAATGGATGATTTTAGAAATCAAATGCAGAGCAATAATATTACCGAGGAATTTATCCGAATTATAAAGATGCAAGAGGTAAATTAGAAATTGATCCATCTAAGTGGCGGAACAAAAATATATTCATTTAATTCCGTCAAACTAGTTCTCAAGGAAACATTATAAAAACAAGTAATAATTTCTTATTTTTAGTCGATTTTTAACGAAACTTCTAATTTAACTAACTAAAAATTTAGGATCATGGGATTTTTTGATTTTTTGAAAAGATTATTTGGCTCCGCAAAAGATGCTGCAGGAAGTGTGGTAGATTCAGCTGGTGATGTAGTGGGAGACGTAGTAGATTCAGCTGGAGATGTAGTAGGTGGTGCAGTTGATATGGCAAAAGATGCTGGTGGAAAATTGGCGGATGTTGCAGGTGATGTAGTTGATGGTGCAAAAGACATAGGCGGCGCAGTTATAGATAAAGCTGGTGATGTGGTCGAAGGCGCAGTGGATGTTGCGAAAGATGCTGGTGGCAAAGTATTAGATAAAGCAGGAGACGTAGTCGATGGTGCTAAGGACATAGGTGGCGCAGTTATAGATAAAGC
>CAYXQH010000203.1:0-9157 GCA_964467425.1 uncultured Saprospiraceae bacterium | reverse complement strand
GAAGCTTTTGAGCTTTATCGATCAGGCTTAGAAAACAAAACCTTACTCGAAGAAAACTTCCTTTCTTCTTTTACTTATAAAAATATCACACGGATTGGAATGGCTTTGATGGAAAAAGAATATGTCAAGCAGTTTTTAGAAGAGTATAAAAAATATCTTTATCCAAGAGAACGAGAAAACACCTGGCGTTATAATTTAGCTTTCTTTTATTTTCAACAGCAACAATATCAACAAGCCATGCAATTATTAATTCAGGTAGAATTTAAAGATGTCCTGAATAATCTGGATGCTAGAAGAATGCTTTTGAAAAGTTATTTTGAGCTTGGAGAATTCAATGCTTTAGATTCATTATTGGATAGCTTTTCCAGATATATTCATCGCCAAAAAGAAATGGGTGGCTACCATCGGGACAACTATATCAATTTGATCCGTTTTGTAAAAAAAATAATCGATCAGGGCGTCCATGAGAAAAACAGCAGTCAGCACTTAATCACAGAAATTAAAAATACCGAACGGCTAGCTGAGCGCGATTGGTTATTACAAAAGATTGAAAGATAAATTTAAAATCAGTCTTTGAACAGGCATACAAAATAAAAAAAGGCACTTATATTTGCCCCTTCTAAATAACTTCAAAATTAAACATCAATCATGAAAGCTGTTATCATAAAACAACCCGGTGGATTAGACCATTTAGAAATTGTCGAACGACCAAATCCAAGTCCAAAGGCAGAAGAAATCTTAGTTCGTTGGCATGCAAGTTCTTTAAATTATCATGATTATTTAGTAGCTACAGGTGGCATTCCTGTTGCAGATGGCAGAATTCCGATGTCAGACGGTGCAGGTGAAGTTGTTGCTTTAGGAGCTGATGTTTTTGATTGGGAAGTCGGTGACAAAGTGATGTCCTTATTTTTCCAGGGATGGATGGAAGGCAAACCAAGCTTAATGAAAATGGCAGCCCTTTCTGGTGAAATGGTGGATGGTTTTGCTATTGAAGAATCTTGTGTCTTAGCAAATTCAGTAACAAAGATCCCTGAAGGCTATAGTTATGCAGAAGCTGCTACCCTGCCCTGTGCAGCGGTAACCGCCTGGAGGGCTTTAATGGTTGAAGGAAATCTCCAGGCCGGGGATAAAGTATTAATTGAAGGAACAGGCGGTATGTCTATCTTTGCCTTACAGTTAGCTAAAGCAGCCGGAGCAAAGGTCTATGCTACTTCTTCCTCTCCAGAGAAAGCAGAACGACTCAAAGAAATGGGCGTTGAAGCCGTTGTCAATTATAAAGAAGACGAACGTTGGGGCAAGACAATCTCCAGATTAACAGGCGGAGGAGTTGATCATGTTTTAGATGTTGGAGGAGGTTCTACTATGAAAAATTCTATCGAAGCTGCTGCGATCGGCGGGCATATCGCTTCCATTGGAATCTTGGGGAATGGACGTAAAGGGGAGATTACTTTTCCTAAGCTCTTTTTTAAGCATTTAAGAATGACGGGCTTAGCAGTTGGCAGTAAAGAGATGCAGAATAAGATGGTAGACGCCATCAACATAAGCGGACTCAAGCCAATTATCGATAAGCGTTTTAAATTAGAGGAGTTAGCTGATGCGTTTCGCTATCAGGAATCAGGTAAGCACTTTGGAAAAATCGTTTTGGAATTTTAAAATAAAAATGAGGTATTCGGGGTTTGGTTTTCGGTATTCGTAAGAAACCGAACACCGAAAACCAAAAACCGAATACCGAAAACCGAAAACCTTTTATCTATTGAACAACTATTCTTTGGCTAATAGCTTGTCCTTCTGAAGTTAATTGAAGGTTATAGATACCTTTTGGTAAATCACCTACATTAATATTTTTCACCTGACTTCCAGGTACTACAGAAAACGTTTCAACAACTTTCACTGCACGTCCAGTCACATCATAAAGCTGTATCAATAAATCCATATTTTCCAAAGCATCGAATGCAATATTTACATTTCCTTGTGTTGGATTAGGATAGACCGTCAAGCCTGTTAACAAACCTTCTATTTCATCTGTAGAAACGACAATAGAAGCATTTGCTATTACCCGATCAGAAATACATACTGTCTTTTCTTTTTCAATTTTCCAATCGTAGAAATAATAGTAATAAGATGGACCAAATGCAGAAGTTATAATTTCTCCTACATCACCAATGGCATAAGGATAATTAACACTACCATCATTTCTAAATAAATTATTCTGTGGACATCTAAGTGAAAAACCATTTCCTACTGGCACTTCAAAATTTAAATCAATTTCGGACTGGCCAACTGGTAAGTCTACAGATTTTTCTGCTAAAGTATTATTGTTTTCGTCAACCAAAAGTATATCTCGAGTTCCTGCTCCAGCATTAGCCGGAACATATACCGTTACTCTTAATATTGTAAAAGGTTCAAAAGTATTAAATAAACTAAATGCTCCTGAGCCTGGTAACCCACCTGTACCAGCATTATCTGGCTTACCTCCATCTTGTAGAGCTCCTCCTTCTATCAAATGAGATTCTACATAAATAGACGTATCTGCTTCCAAAAAGGTAAAATCGAAGTTTGCTCCAGTTCCAATTTCATTGCCTCCTGTTGGGCTATCAAACCAAACTAAGTTATCCCCAGTCGCTGTAATAGTTGCAGGTCCTGCTTGTGTAATAATAGCATCCTGAACGTCTGGATCTTCCGGGCTTAAGACAAGAATATCAATCGTTTCAGAAGCAATTAATTCGTTCGAACAAATCCCTTCAGCTTCTACATAATACGTACCTGTTTCAGTAACCGTGATACTAGAACCAGTTACATTATTTGACCAAATCGGATTTTCAGTACTTGTGGTACTTAAAACAACTGATTCGCCAATACAGAAAATTTCTTCTCCGTCGATTTCAACTGTTGGAATTTCATCTTCTACAATAGAAATACTTACAGAATTACTCAAGGAAATACACCCAGCCTGATCTTCCAGGACAACAGAATAATTTCCAGCTTCTGAAACCATAATGTTTTGTGTATTTGCTCCATTGGACCAATTGTATACTTCAAATCCAGCAGGAGCACTGATTTCTACTGATTCCCCAACACAAAACTCCGTCTCTCCTAAAACGTTTAAAGTAGAAGCTCCTAATAAACATTCTGCTTCAGGAATATTATAGGTAGTATTGATATCTGGATTTTCTACTGTAGTGAGTACACCTGATGGCCATTTAACAACAATCGAATCGATAGCAGTTGCAGTTCCTAATCCAAAATGAACGGTCAAAGAACTCATTGGACTAAAACTTTCTCCAGCTCGAACTTCTCGAATTTGAATTCCCCATGCACCAAAAATTTCTACTCTTGCACCTATTCCATTTTTATTACTAATAATACCCTGCGTATTAATTTTCAACCAATTATTATCATTGGTATCATTCATCCATAATGCATTTCCTTGTACAACATCTAAGAAACCATCGTTATTGAAATCACCAATTCCACCATCGTCAAAAGGAAGATTGTAACCTGTAAAAGTCATGTCTCCGTTATTGAGAAACAATTCATTGCCTAATTCAGAAAAGATATCAATGTATCCATCATTATTGAAATCACCTGATGCATTTTCCCAGGCACCTAGATCATTTGCAGGAATGCCTGAAGTCATAATGGCTTCCGTATAGTTACCGCTTCCATCATTGACCATAAATCGATTCTGAAAATCATGATTGACGATGAATGCATCAAAGTCTCCATCATTATCAAAATCTTCAAAAACTGTTGCCCAGGATTGCGCATTATCATCCATTCCTATTTCAGCACCAACTTCCGTATAGGTTCCATCACCATTATTTCGGTACATTGCATTCGTTCTTTCGATATCACCAGGAGTAGAACCCTGACGGCACTTAGTAATATATAAGTCTGTATCCCAATCATTATCATAGTCGACCCAAAGCGCGGCATAGTTACCGGCAAGGTCTAATGTTTCTATCAGGCTTTGATCTTCCGTTAAGTTACCAGAGCCATCATTTCGGTAAGGATGGCTTTGATCAACATCATGACATACAAAAGCATCCAGGTGACCATCATTATCTATATCTGCAAAGGTTGATCTTTGAGAAAAGATATATTCACTATGATAATCTTCTGTATATGCTGTTCCATCATCATTTGCATAAATAAAAGAAGCAGCTTGTCCTCCTCCAAAAAGGAGATCATTATATCCGTTTCCATCAATATCTCCAGCACATATACTCCAGGAAGGATAGTTTTGGAAATTCATTGGAAATTGACTTTGAGTAAAAGTCCCATCTGCTTGTTGATAATCAATATAAAGATTACCATTCGTTACCCGAACGACGTCATCCAGATAATCTCCGTTCATATCCACGGCACAGTCTTCATAAGAAAAAGAAGAAATACTACCAAGCTCACTCCCCATATTCGTGAAGCTCACTTGTGCGATTATCCCAGAGCTGCAGAGCAAAAAGGATAAACAGATAATAAATAGTTTGTAAGAGTTTTTCATAAATTTAAATTTTTAAAGAATGATTATTTTTTCAGTGTGTACGAGTCCGTCTTGATTTACAAAACGAATAATATATAAGCCACTATCTAATTCAATATCAATATCATAGTTTCCAAAGTTATTAAAATTGCGCTGAATTAATGTTCCTTTTAGGTCGTAAATTTGATAAGTATGGCGCTGATCAGATTGAATGCTTATTTTTCCGTTTTCAGTGGGGTTTGAAACGACTTTTGCAAAGGCATTTGATACTTCAAGCTCTTCTAAACCAACAATTAGCTCAATATCGATCGTTTTTTCTTTCAATAAAATAGGTTGACGATCGGCAGCATCAAAGAGTGTTCGGAATTTATCAATTTCTTCTGACTGCTCATCAAAAAGTTCTTCCATCCATTTTGGAGGGGCTGTTTGATAATAAATCCGAGCTGTTGCAAGATAATTTCCATTAGCTCCATTTAAGGGAATATTATAAAATATTTTATCTCCTCCATTTCCTTCAATGCCTGAATCTTTATTAAAATTAGGATCATTATTCGCAAGACCCGCAATTTGCACGGTGTCATAAACTGCATGGGTAGACTCAAAGCCTTCCGGAGGAATTCTATTGTCTTTCAATGAATAGGCTCCTCTTACTAAGACTGTCGTCACCTCATCATTTACATCAGCTACCACCAATTCATAAATCTGAACTTCTTCTTCAGAACGAATAACATTATAATGCGGTTCGTAATCGGGGTCATGTCCTATAACTTCAAAATCCTCATCCATTTTTCCAGAAATAAACAAAGTATCTCCAAATTCGTCTTGTACTAAAAATTCTACAAAAACTCTTCTTGAAGGATAACCTGATGGAAATTTATGACCAGTAAGGTTTACAATATCTAATTCAAAAAAGGCAGTATGCGTTGATTGATCTATATAGTTAAGATCCATGAAAATACTTTTATTATAGAGCATATCTTCAGTCGACGATATTGCCTCGTCAAATTGTTCTGCAGTTGCAGCAAGTCCCAGCTCTTCAATATTATCTCTGAACAGTTTAAGCATAAAAACATTAGCTCCCGAAATTTCATGCAAATAGAAAGGCGTCCGTGGTTCTGTATCAAAACCTGCAGCAATGATCACTTGTCCTTTCGACATTGCTTCCAAATGGCACGACTGACAAGAAATACTGTCCACCTGATACTTTGAATTAAGCCATTCATGATAGGTCGCTTGTTCTACGAAAGTTGATCCTGTATAGTTTCCATTATAATCGAGCGTTTCAGTGATCAAAGTATGACAACCAGCACAAAGCCCGGCATCACTAATATGGGGACTATACACAGGTTTATAATCACTCGCCATAACCATCGGGCTTTCAAGTGGGCTGATGTATGGGCCATAAGCAACTTTAGCTGTGTCAAAATTTAAATGCCCGGAATGCAAGTCTCCAAGTTGTTCTTGACTTTGCTGATGACAGGCCAGACAAGAAACGCCATCTTGAGCAATAGAATCGGCAAGCATCTCAGCCATCGAATAATATTGTTGCCCATTATGCATTGCTGTAAAATGTCCGAGTGGAGCATGGCATGAAGTACACTTCGTTTCAATTTCTTGTTGCCGCATTGGATACAAAAGAACCTCATGGCTGACCTTCGCTCTCCAAAATGGGTCTTTAGCGGAATTCGCCATGATACTAGCCCGCCAATCATCTACCAAATTTAAATCTTCTCCAAGTAGATTGACACTCGCTATTCCTGCAGTATCAAAACCATGACACTGTGTACATTCACCCGAACCAGCAAACAAACCATTAAACCCTTCTGGTAATAAGGAATCTATCAAGATATCGAATTGAGTTATTTCAAAATCGGAATGAAAAGGAATTGATTTGGCGGTAAGGTCAATCGGTATCCTTACTAAAAAAAACAAAGCAAGGAGGGAAAGAAAAATAAGTAATTTTCTTTTGGTGTTCATACCTCGTAAAGATAGATTTTGTTAGTTTTTATAAAAGTATATCGAATTTGCCATTTATAGCCTTTATTAGAACGATTATACTGACAAGTATTTAGCATTAACATTATTAGTACTTCAAATATATCAAGGATATTTTGAATTAAGACGTTCCTATTCTTATAACAAAAAAACTACAGGTATATTTAAATAAAACCTTTCTCCTCCTGTTTAAGTAAATTCTTAGAAGCTCAAATTAAGGGTAACGAGGAACTTATTTTATCCTTTATATCTAAAAAATGAACCAAAACGCCTTTTTTACCTGCTATTTAAGAGTTTCGGCATGAAAATGGATGAATTATAAAAAAAAATATGTGATTTTTCTATAACCCCGCCCTTTACAATATCTTTTTATATAGCTCTGCTTTATATGCAAGAAGAAATCAATAAATTATTAGGTTTATTTAATACGGAAACCCTAGAAATTAATAATCAGCAAAAGGTGATTATTGAAGCTTTGAATTCTGTTGAGAAAAAGGCTAAAATCCAGGAATTTCTTACGAACAAGTATAAATCTGATTACGAAAAAACAGTTGACTTTCTAAATAAAAGTATAGAAGACATTGAGCATAATCGTCAACAGCTACTAAAAGTTAATATCGAATTGGAGCGCTTTGCCTATTTAGTTTCACACGATCTCAAAGCACCTATTCGAGGGATCCTGGGATTTGTTGCGCTTCTGGATAAAGAACTTGGTCCTAATCAAAATGAGAAAATAAAAGAATACCTGACTTTTATAAAAAAGTCATCTTATCAAATGAATACCCTCATACAGGAAACACTGGAATATTCTAAAATTGATGTTACGGAAATTAAACTGGAACACGTCGACCTCAATACTACTGTTGACGACATTGCAGAAATCGTTGTGAATGCAAACAATGACTATGAGGTCAAAATTGAAAAAACAAACTTACCTATCGTCATGGCCAACAAAGCTATGATGCATAAATTATTTCAAAACATCATCACCAACGGAATTAAATACAACACCTCTAATTGTAGGACAGTCTACGTTCATCATAAAGAAAACATTACCCACCATATGTTTAAGATCATTGACAATGGAATTGGGATGGATCAAAAAGATAAAAATAAAATCTTTGACATGTACACTCGACTTCAATCTTCAGCAAATTATGAAGGAACTGGAATCGGGCTTTCCATTTGTAAAAAAATCATCGAAAAACACAAGGGAGAAATCCATGTAGATTCAGAAGTTGGTTCTGGTAGTACCTTTTGGTTGAGCATTCCAAAATGATTTTCTAGCAGGACGAAACATATTTATTTTAGGTCGCGTTCAATACTCTTGTATTCCTCAAACTAAAATATGTGTTATGAATTCTATCTCTTTAATGTGTAAAAACACAGATGAATTAAAGCAACAGCTCAAAGAAATCAGTTCATCTTTTACCCCTACCCTAGCCTTTGTATTTGCCAATGTAAAATGTGATATTCAACAAATTAATAGCTTGCTAAATAGCAAGAATATTGAGTATATCGGATGTAGTACTGCAGGAGAGATTCAAAATACGAATCTGGCACAAGATAATATCTGTGTCCTCCTAATGGATCTCGATAAATCGTATTATTCGATTGAACAAAACAATTATAGTAATTCTGTTTTTGAAGATGCCAAAACTTTAGGGCAAAGATCAAAATCATTATTCGAAAACCCAGGTATTATTATATTCTCTGGAGGAATTGCCGTTGATGGATATAAAATTGTTTCAGGAATAAAAGAATCTATAAATGATGAGATTCCGATCTTCGGAGGCTTAGGTGGAAACAATCTGGAATTTTTAAAGACGAATGTTTACGCTAATGATTTTAATTCTGAGAATGGTTACAGCGCTGTTGTTTTTAATACCGATAAAATACAACTTAATGGTATTGCAGTAAGTGGCTGGTCAGGTCTGGGCAGATCAAATACGATCACTAAAAGTGAAGACAATATCGTTTTTGAAATAAACGGTGTTCCTGCACTTGATGAAATAAAAAAATACTTTGGTGAACAACTGTTTGATCAACCTGCTAATGCATCTGAAGATGTTATTACTTTCCCGGGTCAATTTCCATTACAAATCCAATCAGAAGACGGAAGTTCATTTTTGAGAGCTATAGTCTATGTCAATCTAAGTACAAAAGCCTTAATACTAGCGGGCAGTGTTCCACAAGGAGCGAAATTTAAATATTGCCCTAATCCTGATATCAATGTGGTAACCGATACGGTAGATTATTATAAAGAAAAACTAGGAAACGGTGAAAACATGGATGCAGTATTAATGATTTCCTGTCTCATTCGAAACCATGCTTTTGGTCCTCTTTTCGAAGAAGAAATTAATTCTATTTATAACCTGTGGAAAAAACCTATGGCTGGTTTTCTCTCCTATGGTGAAATTGGAAATACTGGCGAATCTGGTGTCGTCGAATTTCATAATGCAACTTGTTCTTTAGTGAGCCTGCACGAGGTTTCAGAAAACTAAAAAACGGGAATTTCATCTATTAATTAATAATCTAATGCCTTTGGAACATACCCTAAATCCAATAAATCTATTTTGATAGATAAATTTGCTAATTTCATTGAATTCTTACCGTATTATTGACATCTATTCCTACTTTTGAATAGTCAAAATTTATCGCAATACTAATTTTTAACATGAG
>CAYXQH010000202.1:0-9163 GCA_964467425.1 uncultured Saprospiraceae bacterium | reverse complement strand
CTATATTTACGGGATGGTCTTTTTTGGATTTGCTTTTATAGGGATTATTGGAACTGGCGGGTTTTTCGATCCACCAACGATGGATAAAAATGTTCGTTTAGTGAATGCGCCTTTTGAGCTAAACTATATGATCCAGTATTTTAATAAATTTCTTTTATTTCTTGTTCCCTCCATAATTGGTGCATCGATTTATAAAGATTTCAAATACCGGATGCACTCCATTGTCTATACTTTTCCGATTAAAAAATCCAGCTATCTTTTAGGTCGATTTTTGAGTTCGTTTACAATTGTTGCGCTTTTGACCTTGTCAGTCGGCCTTGCTTTTTTAATTGGCGAGCATATGCCGGGGCTGGATGAAAATAAGATAGGCCCCTTTCAGTGGAAAGGTTATTTGCAAATCTATTTGGTTTATATCTTTCCAAATATGTTATTCTTTGGAGCAATTGTTTTTGCAGTGGTTAGCTGGACGAGGAGTATTTATACCGGGTTCATAGCTATCGTCATTTTATTCTTTTTGCAAATTATTATCGAGAATGCATTAGGTGGAAGTTCTTCTCATTATTTATTGGCTTTGCTGGATCCTTTCGCTCAAAATACGACACAATACATTACACAAAACTGGACACTGGATGATCAAAAAACCAGATTGATCCCTTTAGATAGTGTTTTGATTTTTAACCGATTGATTTGGTTAGGGATTTCAGGGTTGATCTTTTATTTCGCGTATAGTAATTTTTCCTTCAGTGAACATGGAGCAAGGTCTTTCTTTAGAAATCGAAAAGGAAAGCGATCTACCAAAGAGAATTTTAGTAAAGTGAAATCTATTGCTCTTACCAAAAGTGATTATGATTATTCTTTTGTGCAGCGTCTCAAAACCATGTGGAAACTTTCAGGAATTGATCTTCGGTTTATCGTAAAAAACTGGACCTTTTATCTATTCCTTTTCTTTGGTTTGATTGCTGTAGTATTTGCTTTAGCAAGAGTGACTAATCTGGAAGATATGACAATACTTCCAGTCACTCGATTGATGCTTTTTATACCTGCGCTTTTCTTTTCCATCATTATTATGCTCATGACTTTTTTGTATTCCGGAATGCTGGTACATCAACCACAAAGGACAAGAATGTATCAATTGACGGATACGACGCCTACGCCTAATTGGGTTTTTCTGCTTTCGAAAGTCATAGCGATTATCAAAATGCAGGTGGTTTTACTTTTTGTTATGATGGCAGCCGGAATGATTATTCAAACCATAAATGGCTATTTTAATTATGAAATAGGATTGTACTTGTTTCATTTGTTTGTGGTCATGTTGACGCCGCTTATTGTGTGGAGTTTTGTATCGGTATTTATTCAGACCTTGATTCCAAATACTTATGTCGGATTGTTTGTGTTGTTGATGGGATGGTTTGGTGTTAGTGGCTTGGGTGAAGTTGGTTTAAATACAAAGCTTGTACTTTTTAATTTGCCACCTACCATTTTTTATACTGATCAAAATGGATATGCGGAACTCTTAGCTCCTTATTTTTTAATAGAAAGTTATTGGCTAGTATTTGCAGCAATGTTTTTAATATTGGCTTCTTTACTTTGGATAAGAGGTGTGCCTGAAGGGTGGAAAGATCGCTTCAGTCTAGCTAAAAAAAGATGGAGTAAATCCGTCAGTTTTGGTTTGGGATTTTTAATACTTTGTTTTGTATTCCTTGGATTTTCGATTTATCAGGCTGAAAAAGAAGATCAGAAAGTAAATGCTTTTTTTGAAGAATCAAGAGCAGGTTATTCCGAGTTTAAAAAGAAAAACGGACATCTTGTAAAAGTGATACAACCTAGAATCACTGCAGTGGATTTAGACCTGGATCTTTTCCCAGAACGCAATAGCTTCAAAGCAGAAGGTACCTATACTTTGGTCAATAAATCAAATGAGGTAATTGACACAGTTTTAGTGAAGACGGGCTTTGATGAATATACGGATCTTGATTTTAATGTTGGAAACAAGGTGCTTCTTGTTGATACGATGATGCGGTTTTCAGTTTTCAAATTAGAAAAGATTTTACAACCACTGGATACGTTTCAAATAGATTTTACTATTGAAAATAGAAAAAATACCCTCTTTGAGAAAAATTCGAATGTCCTTAAAAATGGAACTTTTTTAAAGCATGATTTCTTACCCCAGATCGGCTATGTTTTTAATACAGATACACAATCGCCAATGGACAGTTCCGCACTACTTAATCATCGTTATGCATTGAATTCCGATATGGTTGATTTTAAAACGGTGGTTAGCACGTCATCGGATCAAATTGCTGTTGCTCCAGGTTATTTAAAAAAAGAATGGGTAGAAAAGGATCGGCGTTATTTTCAATATGAAATGGATCAGCCTATGAAATTTCAATTTGGATTTAACACCGCTCGATTCGAAGTGTACAAAGAAAATTGGAAAGATATTTCTTTAGAAGTGTACTATCAGAAAGGGCATGATTTTAATATTCCACAAATGATGGATGGTCTAAAATCTGCGCTGGAATACAATACCAAATACTTCAGTCCTTATCAACATCGGGAAGCAAGGATCATCGAATTTCCGCATTCTGAAGGAACCTATGCAACCACGATGGCGAACAGTATTCCGATGTCTGAAATCCGTTTTATAAATAATGCAGACACCACTAATCGGAACATCGATCTTTCTTTTTATGTGCCGGCTCATGAGTTGACGCATCAATGGTGGGGCAATCAGCTAGCACCAGCAGATGCCCAGGGCGCGATCATGTTGACAGAAAGTATTACAGAGTATGTCACTTTAAGAATCTATGAAAATTTTTATGGAAAGGCACATGCTGATAATTTTTTAAAACATCAGAGAGGGCGATATCTAAAAGGTCGGACCAGAGAAAAAGGGGAGGAGACATCTTTGGTAATGGTGAAATCCCATCAGGATTATATTGCTTATGGAAAAGGGACGATGGCGTTCAATGCGATGAGCCATTACCTTGGAGAGAAGTCTTTGAATCAAATCTTAAAAGAGTTTTTAGAAACCTATAAATTTAAAGCGGCACCCTATCCAAGTTCTATTGAATTATTGGATCGATTGAAACAAGCTACCCCGGATTCGCTTCAATATGTCATTGAAGATTATTTCGAAACGGTTACTTTTTATTCTAATAAAATAAATGCCGCTACTATTTCGCAGATCGCTGATAGTGCTTATGAGCTGAAGCTTGATTTTTCAATTTCAAAACAACGAAAAAAGGATACTTCTTTGCCTTTGCAAGATTATATTGAGATTGGATTTTTCGATAAAAATGAAAAGCTTTTGGAAGTGAGAAAACTTAAAGTATCACAGGAAAAGAATACAGTGGTTTTCGATCTTAAATACAAGCCTGCAAAAGTGGTGATTGACCCTAATTTGCTGATGTTAGACAAAAATATAGATGATAATGAGAGCGATTTATGATACAATTCAATCATAATAGCGATTAATAAATGCTTCTTAAGCTACTGATAATGAGTTTATTCTGCCCTAAAAGACTATAAAAGCATTTCAGTAATTTGCATATTTGCCAAGAGGGTAGCATTTTTAGTAAATATTTTCTATTTTATGAGCTCTATTTTAAAGAAGCACTAAATTTTTAAGCAAACCTAAATACTGTAAAATGGCTACTAAATTTTCTAAAAAAGCCCTGAAAGAGTTCGAAGCCTTGCTTCAAGACAAAAAAGAGAAAGCGGAACGTCAAATAAATGATATAACAGAACAGCTAAACTTTATGGCTGCAAATGGAGCTGACGATTCTAGTTTGGATGATAGTTCTTCTCAAATACAGCAAAAAACGTATTTACACAATCAACGATTCCGACATCAAAAACATTTACGAGACATTGAAAATGCATTAATTCGTATTACAAATCAAACCTATGGTATTTGTGTTGTTACTGGCAAATTGATCGATAAAAAGAGATTGATGGCAGTTCCTACAACGACAAAAAGCATTGAAGGTAAAAATCAGGAATCACCAAAAAGATAACTGAATTTTCCATTCTCAAGGCAGAAAATTAGAGCCAGGGATCACTTAATACTTTTTTATCAGTCAAAAAATACCCTATTTATAGTATTGCTGAAAAATCTAAAACCCTATACCTTTGTTTCGGTTTTAAGTTCTTCTTAAAGACTTTTGTATGCCATAAAATTATATCTGGTGATATAAAGCATAGCCCTTCCAAACTAGCATTTTTACGAATAAACCTTCGCCATTTCCTGAAAAACAGCTGAAAACAGCAAAAACTTCCCGAAATTCGTTTTAGAAACGAGTATAGATATTATTTTTGTACTAGTATAAAAAAAATATCTATACTCGTATATCCATGAACTTTGTACATAATATGAATCGAGTCTTACTAATACTTGTCGTCTTGACAATTTTTTTTGTATCCTGTTCGAAAGATCAAATGTATGTCTCATCTGAACAGGATTATGAATTGGAAAATCTTTTAAACCAGCAAGGCGGAAAAGATCAATTTATCTTACCAACTTCCAATGATTTTGGAAATATTCCACAAGATCCAGAGAATCCAATCAGTGCTGAAAAAGTAGCTCTTGGAAAGCTGTTGTTTTATGAAACGGGCTTGGCACTTGCGCCAATGCATCCTTCTGGAACAGAAACTTATAGCTGTGCTAGTTGCCATGTACCAACTGCTGGTTTTCGACCAGGGAGACCGCAAGGAATTGCCGACGGAGGAATTGGGTTTGGAGACAATGGCGAAGGCCGTACACTCAATAGTAATTATTCTGTAGAAGAACCCGATGTGCAAGGTGTTCGTCCTTTAAGTGTGTTGAATGTTGCCTTTGTAACAAATACCGCCTGGAATGGTAGATTCGGTGGTGGTAATCAGAATGAAGGAACTGAAGATCTTTGGACAGAGGAAAAAGGGACTGCAGTAAATCATCTTGGTTTTAAAGGTTTGGAAAGTCAAAATATCGAAGGTTTGCACCTTCATAGAATGGTCGTTACGAAAGAAGTATTGGATGATTTGGGGTATACTCCTCTTTTTGATACTGCTTTTGATGATGTAGAAGAAGCGGATCGTTATTCGCCACAATCTGCAAGCTTTGCAATTTCGGCTTACCTTCGAACCTTGATTAGTAATGAGGCACCTTTTCAAGAATGGTTGCGAGGAGAAAAGTCTGCTATGACGGAACAGGAAAAAATGGGAGCTAATTTATTTTTTGGAAAAGCGAATTGTTCTACTTGCCATAGAGGCGTTTCACTTAATGGAGATAATTTTTATGCACTTGGTGTAGATGATTTGTATAAAGCTGGTGGAATTAATACCAGCGCAGATGATATTAAAAACCTGGGACGGGGAGAGTTTACTGGACGCCAGGAAGATATGTTCAAATTTAAAGTACCACAATTATATAATTTGGGGGATGCACCTTTTTACTTTCATGGTGCAAGTAAGGAAACACTGGAAGAAGTAGTCGATTACTTCAACGAAGCAATTCCTGAAAACTTCAATGTTCCACCAACTCAAATCTCTGGTGGCTTCAGCCCACTTAATTTAACGGAAGAGGAGAAAAGCGATTTAGTTGCTTTCCTTAAAAATGGATTACGTGATCCAAACTTAGATCGCTACGTTCCAGATGCCGTTCTTTCCGGAAACTGTTTTCCAAATAATGATCCTTTTAGTCAGACTGATCTCGGTTGTCAATAAAACAGAGGTGAGAGGTGAAGAGTGAAAGGTGAGTTCTTATATCAAAAATCGTTAATCCTTGTTCTGCAATCAAGAAGATTTAAGAACAAGGATTAACGATTAACGATTAACGATTTAGGGTTTTTTCAGAGCTATATTACCTAGCTACTCCTTCACTATTTTCTTTATGGCAATTCCTTCTTTCGTTTGAATTTTTATAACGTAGACGCCATTCGAAAGATTAGCTAAGTCAATGGCTTGTGTATTAGTAGGGTTAAAAGTTTTTTCAACTATAATACTCCCTTTGATATCCAAAATACTAGCCTGCCATTCTTGTGTTGGTGCTTGGTCGAAAGAAATATTGAACGTTCCATTGCTAGGGTTTGGAGCAATGTGTACAGATTTATTTAATGGGAAATCTTGAACACCAACAAAGAAATTGGAGGTGTCAATAATTCCAGGGCTTAGGTTATAGTAGGTTCCACTCGCTGAAGTTTCTAATTTTACTGCCCGGAGCATATAATAGAAATCACCAAAATAAGGAGGCTCATCTGTAAAGGTTGTTGGGTCCTGTAGAATATTTGGACTCACTCGTTCATATCCACCATCAGGATCGGTTCCTCTATAAACATAATAACCAACCACTTCAGGATCAGGAGAAGGTTGATAACTAAAACTTACTTTATCTTCTAAGACTTGAAATGCTTCAAAAGCCATTGGCGCTTTTACAATATGCATTTTTAAAGTAGGATCACCCATGAGTCCTGTATGCACTAATTGTGGACCTGGAAGATAAAGACCATTGGTGTTTTGAGTAGCTTTTGCACAATATCCAATGTTGTAACCCATCGCCATTTGATGGAACGTCCAGGGTGGATTCCCTGCCCAGCAATTCGTCAAGGTCAGGCCAGAAGCTAATGGAGCTTTTAGAAAGTTATTTTCATTATCCCAATCACCAAACTGACTTCCAAATAACATCGTGAAAATGGTCAATAAACTATCACTTGCAAAATCATTGGTATCTCCAATTCCTCCAGCACTGATATGCGATCCGCCACCGCAGCCATAAGACCAGAGGTAGGAATTAGCGGTCATCGTTCCGAAATAATCTACCTCGTCAATATTATCCGCGCCAAACATCGGTGCAAAGTTTCGCCAACCACTTGCAGCAGGTGCGGCAAATTGTTGATTGAAATTATCATCTACCAAAGCACGGCGTTCTACCTCAATCGCTCCACTTCTCCAACCATGATCTTTGTCTAAATATCTTCGGGTGAGCTCAATTTCATTATGCGGATAAACATTCATATCGTATAAGTCAACCCGACCAACTTGGAGTTCCAATTTTCCAGTAGGGATAGAATCCTGATCGAATTTGCCGTCACCAGGGATATTATGATTTCGTTCGAAAAAGCCAGTAGTGATGTTAGCAACATTATCTGTCCAGACTCCATTGAGTTCTCCATAATAGGTGTCAGCTGACCAGGCACCTTGATGGTTTTCGCTGTGTGTATCTGGAAAGATGTCACCAGAGTAGGGGACAGGTATATGCCCTAAAATAAATAAGGCTTGTAGATTTGGGTTTTGATTATAAACATCAAGAATGGTTGCTTTAACCGCGGGGACAGCATCCATCTTATTGGCGTTTCGAATGATTACATGCCAGCCATCCGCAATGAGATCGCTTTTTAAACGTGTAATTTCATCAGCAAGTGGAACATTGTATTCATCATCAATTAATACTAAAACAGTACCCAGGTCTTCAATAGCTGGAACTTTTATACCGGAATATATAAAACCGTATTTTGGTCGTTCGTCAATAAAACTACCAACTGGACCAGAGGTTCCAATCTCTTCTCCTGTTATATTATTAGACAATACCCAGGACGTACTATTTGGAAAAATATCCGGAGCAATGGTCACGACTACTTCTGTACAAGCTTGCCCATCATCACAGACTTCAAAGAAATCTTCATTAGCCCATTCAAAATTAGAACCTTCCGCAAGTACTTGTCCACATGCTTCGACTTTATAAAAACCAAAGTTAAAGCTGCAACATAAACCAATTCCGTACATATCTTGTATGGCAAATTTTGCTTGCGTTCCAGGAGTGATACAGAAGGTGTCTCGAATCAGGTCAAATTCTTTTTTGAAAAAAGCATACTCAAAACCTTGCCCAACCATAATGTCATCATCGACAAAGGAAGTGGCACTTCCGTCAAGTACAGCAATAGGGGTTCCCCAGGTTTCTGCCTGTAATTCTTTTTTATAAACATTATAAAAATTAGCAGATGGGTCAGCCGTCCAGCTAAAATCAATCCGAGGTGGACTTTCTTGAACGACGGCACTTACTTCAACAGATCGTTCTCTGGCTGTCTGCGAAAAAACGTTTGAAAAAAATAAAATGCTAAAAAGCAAAGTGAGGGATATTCTCATGGGTATAAAAGTTAAGTTGGTTAAGGAGGATTCAAGTAGTCAAGATGATTAAGGAAGGCTAAGGAAGTTAAGAGGATTTTTTAACTCTCTCTAGCTTCGTAGCCTTCCTTAACTTCTTATATTAATCTCTAATTCTCAAAAACTGTATTTGTTTGGATTTGTATCCTTCCATTTTTAAATAAAATACATAAGGTCCTGCGGTCCATTGACCTACATTGATAACGATAGTGCCTTCTCCTTTTTCTGCATAAAATGCATCTTCTGCATAAACGACTCCTTGGCTATTGGTCACAAGATATTTCAATTCTCCAGCTTTATTTGTATCATAATGTACAATAATGAATTCATTTGCTGGATTTGGATATAATACTGCTTCAATGCCTCGCTTTTCAGTAGCTTGAACTATAAAGGCAGTTGAATTTCCTCCATTTACGTTTTGAATAGCGCAGCCCATAACTTCAACTTCTGCCAATGTCATAAAACCTGCTCCGTTATTCATAATCCGAACGTACCTTCCTGTAGAACCTGTGCTTATAACACTAGGCGTTCCAGCGATAGTCGTTTGGTGGAAATTCGTCACACCAGGCTGAGCAAGAATAGCCGATAAATCACCATTTACAAATGGAACATCTGAAATCAAAATATAATAGTCACTCAAAAATTCAGAACAACAATCTGTTCGATTCCAAATATTTATCTCTTCGATATTGAAGGAAGTTCCAAGGTCGACTTCCCACCAGGGTTCTACACTCCAACTTGTACTGGAAACAGAATAGTCTCCAAACCAAATACCACTAGTGTTTCCATCAATAGCTAATTCCGGGCCTGCGCCACCACCATTATAAGCAGAGGATTGTGTAGCCGTTCCATTAGAAGCAAGATTTTCAAGAACCGTACAATTTCCACCACCATTATTATTGATAGTTGTAAAATTGACTACATCCTGTGATTCAGGAAAAGAAATAGGCACATGTAAATTATCAGCTAACTGTGCTGTTATCGTATGAGATCCTGTTGGGACATTTGTAAAAGTATAGGTTCC
>CAYXQH010000201.1:4651-9167 GCA_964467425.1 uncultured Saprospiraceae bacterium | reverse complement strand
AGCACACACCTATGTTGACTTTGATCAGGATTCGGTGAATTTTATCTCTGAAGATGTTAACCCGAATAGTGATTTCCTTTTCGATATTCATAATGCTTCCTTAAACTCTGCAAAAAATTCAAGAAACGCCTTTATTCGTATGTTGAAAGAATTTATACCTTAGCAGGTATCTTTTAGCAGGATTTTATTTATTCACTAAATCATGTCCAACATCGTACAAGATGCTGACACGCTGATTGACGAAATCATACCTTCAGCGGAGTTGGATAAACTAAAGGTAGGTCGAACTGAAGAAATCCTTCAGCCACTACTTGATTTGGGCTATATCAAACAAGCTATTCCAGCTGAACTACCAGACGGGATTCGTCTTTTTCGAAAAGAATACTTCGAGCTTAATCTGATTCCAGAATTCAAGCCAAATTTTTTATTTCTTCCCGAACATGAATTAGAAGGTGAAGAGCTAAATTTATTGCATACCCTTACTGCGCTGGATGGTGATTTTACGATTGAAAAAACACCTGTCGAAGGTACGACTAATTTGATCAGCAGAATTATCCACTATCGCCTTTCCATCCATCATTTGTTTAAGCTCCCAATAAACACTCCTTATGATCTCCAACACTTTTCTCAGATAGAAAATTTTCGTTCCTGGATTAAGAATCTTCCTAAAGACTCCATTGATCTGTTTAATCTGCTTGGTAATATCCCTGCTTTAATCCAGCACATCGCCAAAGATTCTAATGGCGGTTTAAATAAAAAGATCCTGGCTTTTAAATACCACAAATCAACAGAGCCTAATCGTTTCAAGGTAAAAGTCTCTGATCATGCAAAGGAAGAAGTTGGTGAAGATGTAGAAGAAAAGGATATGGATACAGAGTCAAGTATGGCGCAACAAGAAACGGAAATTGATGATCTATTAGATGAATGTTATAAAGAGGAAATTTTTGACCAAAAAGAACAGGATGCTTTAGAAAAACAGGATCGTAAAAAACGCAAGAAACGGTCACGCCTCATTCAAATTGCTGGAATGAGTAAAATTGTTCATCAGGAAATGGATAAGATCAGTGGTGCTTTTAACGAGCAGAGTGATGCTATTACCTTGCAAATCAAAGATTTAAAAAAACTAAATACTACTTTAACAAAGGAGAAAAAGATATTAGACAATAGCATCAAACAAAAAAAAGCCTTTATAGATACATTGGAAAAAAGTCAGAAAAAGCTGGCTAAAAAAGAACGGATTTTAAAAAGAAAGAAGCGGAAAGGGAAACACCCGGAGGAGATAAAAAAGTTAGAGGATGAAATAAAAAAGATCAAAAAAGCACCAAAGCAAATCGAGTCTTTGGAAATTGAAATCTCTACTTTTAGCCAAAAGTTATTTCCGATCAATGAACAGTTCAAGGTTGTAAGTAAACAATTAAATACATTTAATAAAAGCCTGGAAAATTTAATTCAGAATCGGGAAAAAATAATTGGAGAAAAACAATCCGATCTTAAACTGCTACTTGATAAACTAGATACACTAGAAAAAAAAGTAGATAAGCTAAAGTTTTCATTCAAGGGAAAACTGCGAAAAGTCCTCGATAAAACCTTTTATGAAAATACGGTCAAAGAAGAAATATTCCGACGTCGAAATCGTGCGACTTTAAAAACATTCAGTGAGGATGCTTATAACAATTATCTGATTCGCTTGATTCAAATTTTTCAATGGACGAATGGTTTTTATTATGGCAAACTCGACAATGAAATCGGCAACCGGGCTTTTAGTGCCCTCGATGATATGGCGACTTATTCCAGAGGTTTACGTTTAAAATTCATTCTTTCCAGATTGAGTGATAATCATGCGGGGACAGAGGGGTACTGGATTCTAAATGTAAAATATCTTTTTATAAAATTATCAGCTATCCTTCAGGATGAAAAGCAAAAAACTACGCAAGATCTGCTGGAAGAATATGAAGATAAATTTGTAAAGAAAGATTCGAAAATTGGCAATAAGGTAACGGATGCCGCTTATTCAGAAATAGTCGAAGAGAATCAGCAAGACATTAAAAACCCCGGTTCACTACGTCGTATTTATTATGGGATCAAACGAATTGCCACTACCCTATTTGATGCGTTGATTGATTTGATAAAAATTATAAAGCAAGGTATTGAGCATTTAATTTATATGGTCAAGAATCTCATTAAAATTGTCTATCGGGAAATTAGAGAAGGCGTTCGAAAATTTCGGGATGGGCTAAAGTTTCTTTTTGGCAACCGCGTATTAAATACCGTCAGTTCAAATGGTTCATTGATCATTACAAAGTATGATTTTGACTTTGATGCTATATCGTATATTCCACCCGATATCAAAAAGCAAGATGCTAAGGCACATAGTAATATGGTAAATCGCTTTGGCAATAATTTAAACTTCACCTTAGAATTGACTGGTAAATTACTCAAATGGGTGTTCCAATTAATCGAGCTTGGTACACCTATCGGCTGGGCAAGACTAGCTATCAAAATCGCCATTCACTACAAACATCTCATTATTAAATGGTTAGTTGGTCTCGGCAAAAAACTCACCCAAATTTTCATTTCTATCAAATACGATATAAAAGCCCTAAAAAATAATCTGGAAACCACGTAAGGGTCATAGGTCATAGGTCATAGGTCATAGGTCATAGGTCATAGGTCATAGGTCATAGGTCATAGGTTATTAAGAAAATTATTCTCTTAACCTTTCAATCCCTCAATCCCTCAATCACTCAATCCCTCAATCACTCAATCACTCAATCACTCAATCACTCAATCACTATAAAACCCTCCTAAACAAGGCAAAATTCACATATTATTGCTACCTTTGCGGTCTTTTTAGAGGAAAAATTAAATCGAATCTTCCATGTTAAGTACCAATAATCTTAGTCTACAATACGGTAAAAGAGTACTCTTTGACGAAGTCAATGTCAAATTTACAAGAGGGAATTGTTATGGAGTAATCGGCGCAAATGGTGCTGGTAAATCTACTTTTGTAAAAATTCTCGCCGGAGAGATTGATCCAAATCAAGGATCCGTCAACCTTGAACCAGGGAATCGAATGGCTGTTTTAAAGCAGGATCACTTTGAATTTGAAGAGCATGTGGTGTTGAATACTGTGATCATGGGGCATAAGGAATTGTATGATATCATGATTGAGAAAAATGCGATCTACATGGATCCGGATGCTTCGGAAGAGGATGGATTGCGTGCTGCTGATCTCGAAAACACCTATGGCGAAATGGGTGGGTGGGAAGCAGAAAGTAATGCAGCTGAGCTTTTATCCAATATGGGTATCAAAGAACATTTGCATCATAAGCAGATGAAGGAATTGACCGGATCTGAAAAGGTAAAAGTATTGCTTGCTCAAGCTTTATTCGGTGCTCCTGATATTCTGATTCTGGATGAGCCTACCAATGATTTGGATGCCTTGACCGTAACCTGGTTATCAGATTTTTTAGCTGACTTTAAGAATACCGTTATTGTCGTTTCGCATGATCGGTATTTTTTGGATATGGTCTGTACGCACATCGTAGATATCGATTATAAGCAGATAAGAATCACGACAGGTAATTACACTTTTTGGTATGAAACCAGTCAGATGATGGCGCGTCAAATGGCGAATAAAAACAAAAAGAACGAGCAAAAGCGGAAAGATCTTTTAGAATTTATTCAACGCTTTAGTGCCAACGCTTCAAAATCCAAACAGGCAACCAGTCGTAAAAAAGCATTGGAAAAAATTAATTTAGAAGAAATAAAACCTTCCAGTAGAAAATATCCTTTTATCCATTTCAAAGTAGAAAGAGAACCGGGTGATCAAATACTCAAGGTTTCTAATCTCAGCAAACGTGCTCCAGATGGCAGTTACTTTTTCTCGAATATCGATTTCACGATGAATAAAGGAGAGAAGATTGGTTTGCTTTGTAGAAATACTGCTGCGACTACAGCCTTTTTTAATATTCTTGCTGGGGAGGAGCAGCCTGATTCCGGAACGATAGAATTTGGACAAACCATCACTTCTGATTATTTACCGAATGAGAATGAGCATTTCTTTGCTAATGAGAATGATCTTGATTTGATCAATTGGCTTCGTCAATATTCTGAAGAAAAAGATGAGCAATTTATCCGAGGCTTTTTAGGACGGATGCTATTTTCAGGAGAAGAAGTGCATAAAAAATCCAGCGTTCTATCCGGAGGAGAAAAAGTCCGATGCATGCTTTCAAAAATCATGCTTCAGCACCCTAACTTTTTATTATTAGACGAACCAACCAATCACCTTGATCTGGAATCTATTACGACCTTGAATACTGCGATGACTGAATTTAAAGGGAATATGATTTTCACTTCGCATGATCATCAGATTATGCATACCGTCGCTAACAGAATCATAGAAATAAAACCTAATGGAATGATTGACAGCTTGCTAAGCTATAATGAATTTATCCAGTCGGATCGAATCATTGCGCAAAGAGAAGAGCTGGAGAATGTTACCGCGTAAATCAGG
>CAYXQH010000201.1:0-4551 GCA_964467425.1 uncultured Saprospiraceae bacterium | reverse complement strand
GGATCGAATCATTGCGCAAAGAGAAGAGCTGGAGAATGTTACCGCGTAAATCAGGTGTGTGGAATGTGGAATGTGGAATGTGGAATGTGGAATGTGGAATGTGGAATGTGAGTAGGTAAAACTAAAAAAACCATCCCTCAAAACAATGCTATCTTTATTTTCCTGAATACCAAACTACCAATCTGGGACATTCTGAATATTTATTAGCGTGTTTTAAGAAATGGTAATTTCTTCATGGCTTTATAGTTGAGTCAAAGCCTTTGAACCTATTTCTTTTAATGTTTTTTGGGGAAAATGGGTTCTGTTTATCTCTCATCTAGTGTATTAGGTGTACAAAAATTATGTACTTTTGCACTCCTTATTATATATAACGATTTAATTCTCTAAAATGCTTCCAACAATTCAACATACTTGTACAGAACGTTTTTTACGCTATGTAGTCATCGATACGCAGTCCGATCCTGAATCTAAAACGATTCCTTCAACAATGAAACAAAAGAATCTGGGGAAAGTTTTAGTGGAAGAATTAAAAGAAATAGGCATTGATGATGCTCATCTGGATGAATGGGGATATGTTTATGCCACCATTCCATCCAATACTGACAAAAAGGTACCCGTTATTTGCTTTTGCTCCCATATGGATACCTCACCAGATAGTAGCGGAAAAGATGTAAAACCAATTATTCATAAAAATTATGATGGTTCGGATTTAGTACTTCCTGATGATCATTCGATTGTTATTCGAAAATCTGAACATCCTGATTTAGCCGATCAAATCGGCAATGACATTATTACAGCGAGTGGATTGACCCTTTTAGGCGCCGATAATAAAGCTGGTGTTGCAGCCATAATGGATGCGGCTCATTTCTTTATGAAAAATCCCAAAGTCAAACATGGTAAGATTCGGATTCTTTTTACCCCTGATGAAGAGATTGGTCGAGGGGTAGATAAGGTAGATATGGAAAAGCTAGGCGCTGATTTTGGCTATACCATTGATGGAGAGAAACGAGGAACGATTGAAGATCAAACATTTTCTGCGGATGGCGTAGTTATGACCATCAATGGCGTTAGTGCACATCCAGGATTTGCAAAAGGAAAAATGGAAAGTGCTATTAAAATTGCCGGAGAGATTGTTGCCAATTTACCTAAAGATCGGCTTTGTCCGGAAGCTACTGAAAAAATGCAAGGCTTTGTTCATCCAACTTCTATAAGTGGTTCTGTAGAACAAGCCACCATCAAATTTATCATTCGCGACTTTGAAGATGAAAATCTGAAAAGCCACGAAGCCGAATTAAAAGCAATCATGGATAAGGTTTTAGAAGGCTATCCAAACTCCAATGGCGTGTTTGAAGTCAAAGAGCAATATAGAAATTTCAAAAAAATATTAGATCAGCATCCCAATGTGGTGAGCCATGCTATCAAAGCCATCGAACGGGCGGGCATGCAATCCATTGCTTCTTCTATTCGAGGAGGAACGGATGGCTCCCGGCTTTCTTATATGGGACTCCCCTGCCCTAACATCTTTGCGGGAGAACATGCTTTTCATTCCAAAGTAGAATGGGTTTCTGTTCAGGATATGCAAAAATCTGCCGAAACCATTATTCATCTTTCTACTATCTGGGAGGAAGAGAGTTAGTATTCCATTTTAGCTTGGTAGGTTAATTCATCATTTTTTAAAACAAAAAAAGGCAAGATTGTATAAACAACCTTGCCTTTTTTTTAGAGAAAATATTTCTCTAATGCTGACTGACTACTTTACAAAAGAAAGCATTCTTGACTGGCCTCCTTTCTCATCAACCAGGTAGTAAAAATAAATACCATCGGTATATTGACTAACATCCAGATCAACCTGACCTGCATATTGATCAATTTGTACAGCGTCCATTCGGATACCTAATGCATTGAAAACGATCAATTGTGCATCATTTGCATCATGCGTATATGGAATAGTAATTCTATCAATAGCCGGATTTGGAAAAGCTTTTCCAATCTCATGAACAAATTCTGTAACACTTGTATTAAAACAAACACCATCTCCAACAGTTACATGAAGCGCAACATTGGTATCCGGATTATGACGATCAAAGAAAATAACATTCCAGGTAGACGTAAAGGTGTCCGCTTCAGAAGGCGTAAACTTTAATGCATCATCAGGCACACCTGGTGCTAATTTATAGATTGGATCTGAATTCAAATCATCTCCCCATGTTTTAGTGGTTGAGGTAGGGAAAAAACATAAATCCCCCATACATACTGCAATCGCCGTTTGGTCTCCTTCTGCAAAACACTCTCGCTCTAAGGTTACTGCAATTTCTATAGAATCCGAAGTAGTATTTGTTAAAAGTACAGCTCCATAGTCTAATCCTGATTCATCAATAGCATCATCAGTAGTAATAATGGTATCCATGGTAGATAGCGTCAATTGCGCAAAAGAAAAAGAGGAAACCGTAAAAAATAATAAAATAGTAAAGATTGATTTCATGACTTAATATTTATATCGGGTGTAAAACTTAAAAAAGAGGTCACATCAAAGATGCGACCTCCTGTATTATTTAAGATAATTTTTTATTCTACTTTTGTAAGTTTCTTAGACATGAATTTGTCACCAGCCTGAATGTGCATGTAGTATACACCTGTAGCTAAGTTACTCATGTTATAATCTAAGTTAAATGTACCAGACATAGAACCATAGTTCATAGTTGAAACCTGCTGTCCTAGAGAGTTCATAACAGAAACACTGATATCACTTGCTTCATCCAAAGACATTGTGATTGTTGCCATATCCTTTACAGGATTAGGATTAACCTGTGCAAGGTTGCTGTCATATACTTCATTGTTGCTTACTGTAGGAGTAAAAAGACCATTTGCAAGTGCATCATTCAATTTTGTAGAAATAGCATTTACAATTTGTCCATTAGAAGCTACTAAAAGACCTACTAAATGGAAGTTTTCTGGATCAACGCCTCCCAAGTTATAAGTATCTCCTTCGAAGATATAACCTGTAATTTGATTAGCTGTAAAATCACCAGCAATCGTATCGCCTACACCTGCAAAGTTACCAATTAAAGCTCTACCTACGTGGTTATAAACCATTAACTCATCAGGCACTGCACCAGGAAGAAGTTCAAATCCACCCATTGGACCATTACCACCACCACTATATGCATTAATTTGAGCCCAATCAGCTCCTTCACCTGTTACGTTATCTTCAGTAACTACCACTAAGATATTATAATCAGCTCCAATTTCATCCTCTAAAAACTGAACTTCTAAAGAAGCTGTTACATTATCACCATCAAGTGCTGCACCAACTACTAATCGTGCTGGAGGAGCTACAGCCATATCATCAAGACTAGGAGTAACAATTGCACTAGGATCTTCTACACTTTCTCTTTGGTAAATTACAGAAGGAAATCCTTGGAAACCATTGAAACTTGTAATCGCATTATCATAAGCAGTTAATACCATTGGATCACCATTGTGAACAGCAACTCCTGCAAAGTGATGTCCAAAACGTTTAGACATTTCTTCTAAGAAAACAGTTCCTCTTGGGCACCATGTACACCAAGTACCAGTTGCTTCTTCTACTGCAACTCCTTTATCAGGATTAACAGTCATCGCATTCAAATTGAAATCCATAGAATTATCAGATGGATCATCATCAGCATCCATGCTACCATTTACGTTTTGAAGTGTAACGGTCCAAGTTTGGTTACCACTTACAGTGATAGCCTCTGTTGCAGTATAACGTACTGTTTGATTGTACTCGATATTAACACCAGAGATATTAGATGTAATTGTTTCCGTACCATTAGTCATAACGATATCGTAAGAATTAATCGTTTCTACTCCTCTGTTGTAAATAAAACCACTGTTGATATACTCAATACCTTCTAAAGCTTGATCCATCATCACGGCTCCACCTGCATGTAAACCAAATGAACGAGAAGGAACTAATGTCAACTCATCAGAAATAGTAACATTATCAATCGCCCAACCATAGTTCCAGGCTTGACCATCATCATATACAAACTGTAACCATACAGATCCACCTGCATACATAGATATATCAACGAAAGCTACTCCAAAGTTAGCACCTTCTCCTCCGCCTAAGTCAGCAATCTCATTCCAAGTCGTTCCATCAGAAGAAATTAAAATCTTAGCCGTTTCATCAAGACCTGTGTAATCAAGATTTGGGAAAAAAGAATTCATTTCCAACCACATTGGACCAGTTACCATTGAAAGGTCAATCTCACCCGTAGTCAATGCGCCACCACCTAAAGCTCCGTTACCTAATCCATCATCATTAAAACAAGCAACATTACCATCTGCAGCAGGTACAGTAAAGAACTGACTTGATACGCCAGCTGGTGTATCAATCGACCAGTTAGCCGAAGGGTTCGCCCAGTCTGCTGGAAGACCAGCATTAAAGTCTTCTGAGTAATAAGTAGTTTGAGCAGAAACATAAAGTGTCGCACCCAATAAAAATAAAAGTGTAAATAGTTTCTTCATTTTACAATATTTTAAATTATTCAAATAAAATTCGAGAAC
>CAYXQH010000200.1:0-9183 GCA_964467425.1 uncultured Saprospiraceae bacterium | reverse complement strand
AGATTAATTCTCTGGTGAAAAAAAACAAGGATTGATTGAAAAGTTGGATTATTTAATGATGGAAAGAGTGGTTTTGCTTATCATTGCACCAAAATTAATATCAGAGTATTTAGCTCTGAAAGTGTTTTAAGGGACTTAAATCAAAAAAATTACTATGACTAGAAGACTAGCTGCGATATCAGGCGTTCATGGCTATGTACCCGATTACATTTTGACAAATGCCGAATTGGAGACCATGGTCGATACCAACGATGAGTGGATTGTCAGTCGCACGGGAATAAAACAAAGACATATATTAAAAGGAGATGGTTTAGCTGCTTCTGATTTGGGAGAAAAAATGGTTTCTGGACTTTTGGAAAAAACAGGAACAGCAGCAGAAGAAATAGAGATGCTAATCTGTGCAACGATTACTGGTGATATGGTTTTTCCTGATACTGCAAATACCATTTCTGATAAAGTAGGCTGTAAAAATGCTTTTGGCTATGATATTAATGCAGCCTGTTCCGGGTTTTTATATGCATTAACTACAGCCGCTAAGTTTATAGAAACAGGCACTTACAAAAAAGTGGTAGTGGTTGGTTTAGATGTAATGTCTTCTATTTTGGATTATACAGACCGAACTACGTGTATCATTTTTGGTGATGGGGGAGGAGCGGTGTTATTGGAAGCAAATGAAGAAGGTAATGGGGTGATTGATTCTGTTTTAAAATCAGATGGTGTAGGACGTCATTATTTACATATGAAAGCCGGTGGATCGCTTAAACCACCTTCTGCAGCAACAATTGCAGCAAACGAGCACTATGTTTATCAGGAAGGCCGGACCGTTTTTAAATATGCTGTACGAGGAATGGTTAATACTTGTACCGAATTGATAGAACGGAATAATTTGTCAACAGATGATATCAATTGGGTCGTACCGCATCAGGCGAATATTAGAATTATCCAGGCTGTAGCAAAAGGGCTCGATTTTCCAATGGAAAGAGTCATGCTTAATATTCAGAATTATGGAAATACGACTGCTGGAACCCTGCCTTTATGCCTTTGGGATTATGAAGACAAGCTAAAGAAAGGGGATAATATTATTCTAACAGCTTTTGGAGGAGGATTTACATGGGGGTCAACTTACCTCAAATGGGCTTATGATAAAAATGCATAATCTCCTGCATAACCGAAAAAATAAGTGAATTACAAAGTACACCACGGGTTTCTTCATTCCATTTTTGTATCTTTGCGTCGCTTTTTGAGAAAAGCTAAATTATTTTAATTCGTTTAATAAATAAAACAAGCATTTTGAATATGCTAAAGCTTTTGAAAATAACATTCAGGCTTTAGTGTCGAGAAAACCAAAAGTGGATTTTATTTTTAAACCATTCAATAATAGATTTTACTACTTATGGCAAATACTTCAGAAATTAAAAACGGACTTTGTTTAAATTTTAATAACGACGTTTGGAAAGTTATAGAATTTCTACATGTAAAACCCGGAAAAGGCCCTGCTTTCGTTAGATGTAAACTTAAAAGTTTGACAGATGGGAAAGTGGTCGATAATACCTGGCCTTCTAGTCATAAAATTGATGTGGTGCGCGTGGAGAGAAGAAAGTTTCAATATTTGTATAAAGATGATATGGGATATCATTTTATGAATACAGAGACCTTTGAGCAAACTAATTTTGAAGAAAAGTTACTAGCTAACCCTAAATTGTTAAAGGAAAGTGCAGAAGTAGACGTTCTTTATGATTCTGCAAAAGATATTCCTTTGACTTTAGAAATGCCTCAGTATGTAAACCTGGAAGTTACTTATACAGAACCAGGAGATAAAGGGAATTCAACTTCAAGTAATGTGATGAAACCTGCGAAAGCAGAAACTGGAGCAGAAATCAAAGTGCCTTTATTTATTAATATCGGAGATGTAGTCAAAATAGATACAGCAACGGGAGCTTATGTGGAAAGAGTGAAATCTTAATTTGCTTTGATTTTTTAAGTAAAATCATTAAAAAAAGCTCCGAAAGATAATTTATTTCTCTTTTATGTAAAATAAGTTTTTGAAATTCACTAGCTTATCATTTGAAAAAGAAGAAACCAATTTTGTAAAAACCAAAACTCATTAACAAATGGATTTCAAAGAAATTCAGGAGTTGGTAAAACTCATTAACAAGTCGAATCTTACTGAATTTAAAATGGAGGATGGAGATTTTAAACTCTCGATTCGAACCAAAAAATACGGTAAGCAGAGAAATCAACTACCTCAGCAACAGATTATTCCTGTTTCTACTGCACCTTTACAACCCGTTCAGCAAATGGTTCCTCCACCAGCCGTACAGCAGAGTATTCCTCAACCAGCTAAAGAAGCAGCAGCATCCGATAATCAAAGTCAGCAAGAAGCAGCAGCAACTGAAGATAATAGCAATTATATAGAGGTTAAATCTCCAATTGTTGGAACCTTCTATCGCGCCTCTTCACCAGATAAACCTCCATATGTAAAAATAGGAGACACTATTGAAGTGGGATCAGTCGTATGTATCATAGAAGCAATGAAACTATTCAATGAAATAGAATCAGAGGTCAGGGGAAAAGTGGTGAAAATTATGATTGACGATGCATCTCCAGTTGAGTATGACCAAGTATTATTTTTAGTTGATCCTCAGGGCTAATTTTTAGCCAATCTTAACAAAGTACTATGCAAAAAACCTTTGAAAAGATATTAATTGCCAACAGAGGCGAAATAGCTCTGCGAATCATTCGAACCTGTAAAGAAATGGGGATCAAAACCGTTGCAGTTTATTCTACTGCTGATCGGGAAAGTCTTCATGTTCGATTTGCGGACGAAGCAGTCTGTATAGGACCTCCTTCTTCTGCAGAATCCTATCTTAGTATTCCTAAAATTATGGCCGCGGTGGAAATCACCAATGCTGATGCAATACATCCTGGTTATGGCTTCCTTGCTGAAAATGCAGACTTCGCAGAAGTTTGTGCTGAATATGGAATCAAATTTATTGGTCCAACTCCAGCTCAGATTCGAAAAATGGGAGATAAAATCACGGCAAAAGAAACCATGATTAAAGCAGGTGTTCCTGTGGTTCCTGGTTCTGGTGGTTTGTTGAAAAATACAACAGATGGTAAAGAAATTGCCGAAGATATTGGCTATCCGGTCATTTTAAAGGCGACTGCTGGTGGTGGTGGAAAAGGGATGCGTGTCGTTTGGAACGAAAGTGAATTCGAATCAGCTTGGGATATGGCAAGAAAAGAAGCAAAAGCCTCTTTCGCCAATGATGGAATTTATGTTGAAAAATTTATTGAAGAACCTCGGCATATTGAAATTCAAGTCGCTGGTGATCAATATGGAAAAGTAATTCATCTTTCAGAAAGAGATTGCTCCATTCAGCGCCGACATCAAAAGCTGGTAGAAGAATCTCCTTCTCCTTTTATGACGGATAAGCTTCGAAAGGCAATGGGAGAAGCGGCGATCAAAGCTGGCGAAGCCATAAAGTATGAAGGAGTAGGAACCGTAGAATTTTTGGTGGATAAACATCGAAATTTTTACTTCATGGAAATGAATACCCGGATTCAGGTGGAGCATACAGTAACAGAGGAAGTAATCGATCACGATTTGATAAAAGAGCAAATAAAATTAGCAGCCGGAGAGAAAATTACCGGTGATAATTATATTCCTACTTTACATGCTATCGAAGTTAGAATCAATGCAGAAGACCCTTTTAATGGATTTAGGCCTAGTCCGGGAACTATTAGCTCTTTCCATAGTTCGAAAGGACAAGGCGTGCGAGTAGATACCCATGTTTATGCCGGGTATATTATTTCGCCATATTATGATTCTATGATAGCCAAATTGATATGCAGAGCGCAGACGCGAGAAGAATGCATCAAAAAAATGTCAAGAGCTTTAGATGAGTTTATCATTGAAGGCGTGAAAACAACGGTCCCTTTTCATAAATTATTAATGAAAAATGAAAAGTTTAAATCCGGCGATTTTCATACAGGCTTTTTAAATGAATGGGATTTTAAAGAGGAAGAAGAAGAGCAGAAAAAACAGTCTAGATAGAAAATTTGACTAATAATTAAAATATAAAATAAATCGTAAGCCTCATCCACTATTGGTGAGGCTTTTGCGTTTAATACCGTAGAGCAGACTTTTTTAAAGCCGTATAGGCATGTGAGTTTGCTTCTTTTGTAAAACAGGCTAAGACCTGATCTACTCTATGAATAGCTTTTGGAGATTAATAAGGTATCTAAAAAACTATAAAGGATATATTTCAATAAATATCCTTAGCAATATATTGATGGCATTATTTACAGCGGTTAGTATTCCTGCGGTAATTCCTTTTCTTCAAATTCTATTTAACCAATCACCTGTCGTTGCTCAAAAACCAGTCGTTAATTCAATAGAAAGCTTGATCGAATATTTCAAGTACATGTTTAGTCATTCTATGGAAACGAATGGAAAGGAAACGACTTTAGTTTACATGTGTGTCATCATAATTGTACTTTATCTGCTGATCAATTTATT
Source organism: uncultured Saprospiraceae bacterium (assembly GCA_964467425.1). GTDB lineage: Bacteria > Bacteroidota > Bacteroidia > Chitinophagales > Saprospiraceae > JAHDHW01. The sequence continues at coordinate 4,661 of CAYXQH010000200.1, read as the reverse complement.
TCGGTATATGTCTTTGTTTGTGATGGCTCCGGTACGAAATGGTATCGTAAAAGATTTGCGAGGTCAATTGTTTAAGAAGGTTTTACAGTTACCATTGTCCTATTTTTCTGAAGAACGCAAAGGGGATTTACTATCCAGAATAACGAGCGATGTTCAGGAAGTGGAATCCAGTATCCTCAATGTTTTGCAAGCCTTTTTTAGAGAGCCAATCATCATCATCTTTTGCATGGGGATTATGATTTATATTAGTCCTGGCTTGACCTTATTCGTATTAGGACTGATTATTTTTACAGCTGTTTTTATTGGTCGTCTTGCAAAAACGCTCAAGCGAAAATCTTCAAAGGCTCAACGCAAATTGGGGAACCTCGTTTCCATTATCGAAGAATCCCTTTCCGGTATGCGGATCATTCAGGGATTTACCGCCGAATCTTATCAGGACGAACGCTTCGAGAAAGAGAATGAAGGCTATAAAACTTTATTAACTAAAGTGATTAGGCGAAGAGATTTATCCTCTCCACTTTCTGAGTTTTTAGGGATTATGATTGTTTCGATATTATTATGGTATGCTTCTCATCGTGTTTTTAAAAATGAGATGGATCCGTCGACCCTTTTCGGTTATCTACTTGCTTTCTTTTATATTTTGAATCCTGCTAAATCTTTTTCAAAAGCTTACTTCAATGTTCAAAAAGGAATTGCTGCCTTAGAACGAATCGAAGAAGTACTGGATACAGAGGTGGCCATTAAAGAGCTTGCTAATGCTAAATCGATCACTTCATTTCAAAATCAAATTGAGTTTCAATCGGTCTCTTTCCAATATGAAAAATCTGAGCATGCGGTGCTTAAAAATATTTCGATCAACATTCCAAAAGGAAAAGTACTGGCATTAGTTGGTGCATCTGGAGCAGGTAAAACAACGATAGCCGATTTGCTCCCTCGCTTTTATGATGTAATAGATGGAGGAATTTATATTGATGGGATTAATATCAAAGAATACAAATTAAAAGACTTACGATCTTTAATGGGGATCGTATCACAAGAGGCAATTTTATTTAACGATACCATTCATAATAATATCCGCTTTGGATTGGAAGAAGTATCAGAGGAAGAAGTCATTCAGGCCGCGAAAATTGCCAATGCTCATGAGTTTATTATTAAAACGGAAGAAGGCTACCAAACTAATATCGGAGACAGAGGGAGTAAATTAAGTGGAGGACAGCGACAACGATTAACGATTGCAAGAGCTATTTTAAAAAACCCAGCAATTTTAATATTAGATGAGGCTACTTCAGCTTTAGATTCCGAGTCTGAAAAACTTGTTCAGGATGCGCTAAATAAGCTTATGAAAAATAGAACAGCTATTGTAATTGCGCATAGACTTTCTACAATTCAGCACGCAGATGAGATAATTGTACTCGAAGACGGAGAAATTATAGAACGAGGAACACATGATTCTCTACTTCAAAAGGGCGGTTCATACTATAAATTAGTCAATCTACAGGCTTTTTAAACCAAATAAGGTTAAAATTGGTCTAATCTATACGACATTATTTCAAATGCGCTTATAAAGTCGTATTTTTATTCCTCACAATAATTTTTTGGCTATGAAGCTAAACTTACTTACATTTTTATTTTCTCTTATTGCTTGCTGTGGTTTCTCGCAGATAACGGTGACGAATGCTACCTTTCCGGTTGCAGGAGATACCTTGAAGACGGTTTTTGATGGAATGCCGGTTAATATTGATATTAATCCTGCTGGAGGAAATATTGATGCAACATGGGATTTTTCAGGTTTGCAGGGGGTTTTAAATGAAACAGTCTATCGACCTGCTTCTGAAGGAGAAGCTTATGATGATTTTCCTTCGGCCGATCTAGTGACAAGCTTTGGACTCGCTGGCGAAAATTACTATCGAGTAACTGATAACCAGGTGCAATTTATAGGCTATCAAGGTCCAGACCCAGCAAATTTAGGTATCAATCTTTCTGTTCAAATTGATCCACCTGTTATTGATCGTCGAGCACCAATCGAATTCTCCGATATATTTACGGAAGATGGAGCCATTTTAGTAGCGGTAGCTGCTGATGATATTCCTGGTCCTCTTTTAGATAGTTTTGCAATCACGCCTGATTCTCTTCGCTTAAGAATAACTATAGATCGATCAAGCTTTGTGGAAGGTTGGGGCTCTGTTATTATTCCTGGTGGAACCTATAGCGCTATTCGAGAAAAACGAGTAGAGCTTACAGAAACTCGACTTGATATAAAATTAGGCATTGGTCCTTTCGCAGAATGGTTGGACGTAACAGATATCATTGGTCTTGACTTTTTAGGAGTAGATACTACGACTACGTATCGTTTTTATGGAGAAACATCAAAAGAACCAATTGCAATCGTGACGGTTGATGACATAGATAATGATCAGGTTTTATTTGTGGACTATAAGTTTAATGATGTGTCTACTAATGTCCAATATGTAAATGATGGAAAACCTGATATTTTAGCTTATCCAAATCCGGCAATAGAAGATGTTCGTTTGGAAATGATGAATTTGAATAGTGGAAAGTATAGGGTCAAAATCTACAATATACTAGGACTTGAAGTTTGGAAAAAGGATTATACCATTTATGGAGATAGGATAGTGAAAGTTGATATTTCAAATTTCCGGAAAGGAACCTATTTGTATAGTCTGATTAATGAAAATGGAAAAACAATCGCTACAAAACGATTGGTGGTCATGAGGCCATAATATTTTTTATTTTCATGAAAAAGGGATAAGCTTAAATTAAGTTTATCCCTTTTTTGTTTACTAACTCATGCAACTTTCGATATTTTGAATCGTCTTTTAAATACAACAACTCAAAATACATCAAATGAAAAAAGCACTTCCGTCTGTAATAGCTTTGTTTTTTGCCCTCTCGCTTTTCGCTCAAGAAAAAGAAACGGTTTTTGATTATAGTGGATTGACATTAACAGGAGTTTGGGGTGGCCCTTTATTCAATATGTCGACAGTAGGGGAGGACGGTCATTTGTTTCGCGGAGGATTGATCGGCTTAGAATTCAATAAAAAAATCTATATATCCTATGCTGATTATTATATTAATGAAAAGGCAAAACTAGATGCATTTCCAAACCAAAGTATAGACATAACTTATAAAGGGCTACAACTCGGTTATGCTTTTATACCGGACAAGAGGATCCATCCAAAAATTTCTTTATTAGCAGCAGGTGGAAAAGTCGAATTAGATGATGAAGAGGCAAATAACGTTTTTGTATTGCAGCCTAGTGGAGGAGTAGAAATTAATCTTTTCAAATGGTGTAAAGTGGATGTGATGGGGGGCTATCGTTTGATCAAAGGAATCGATACCGTTGGTTTATCAGATACAGATGTCTCTGCTCCTTTCGGAGAAATAAAATTAAAGTTTGGTTTCTCGTGGGGTTGGCTGGAAAGAATATATTGAGTGAGACTTATGTTTTATCTCAAGGAATCCAGTTTTTCTAATAACCATTCCTTTTCTCTTACGTATTCTTTTATTTGAATTTTCTCTTTTAGCTTTTCAATTCGAGGATTATTTTTCAACGTTTTAGGATGTTGAATCTGTCGAAGGAAATCTATAAAATTATTGTTTAACTTTTTTTGCTCTTCAGAAAGGGAGGTTCTGGATAAACGGAAAAGGAGCGCTTTAAATGCATCTATGTTTGCATCTAAAATTGGAGAATTAATTTCATAATATAATTTGAGTTTAAGCCTTCTTGCTGCTAGGTTATAAAAAACATCCTCGTAATTATCAGATAGATAATCAAGCGCTTGATCATATTGCTGTTGATGGAAATAATAAGCAGCCATATTAAATTTGTAAACATCATCCGGAAATTTTGTACGTGTGATTTTGTAGCGGTGCTCTTCTAAAAAAGCTTTTACCCAATCATATTCTTTCATTTTCAAACCAAAGCGCACAATGTTTTTTATAGTGCTGGGACGAAGTTTGTTTTCATAATATAAGGCACCCCGTGACAACTGCTGTTTATATAAATGAAAAGTTTCTTCCAGGTATTCAGAAGAACCATTATTACACTTTGCAACACAAAAATTAATCGCACAAATTTGAAACTGTCTTAATATAGCTGGGGCTAAAATAGTAGCGTGCTGTTCGAGGATGGTTTTAAAAGATTGGTAATGAAAAGATTCATGAGGTTTTTGGAGCATGTAGAATGCATGATAGTACAATTGAATAAGTGGAATATCTTTAAAGTTTCCAGATTCGATAAGTGATAAAACTTCAGGAAGCAAAGTAACCTTTTCAAAATTCGGTTGTGAACTAAATTTATTTTGTAGGACCAGAATATTGGCGATTTGCAGTTTATGGAGAATGTAATAGGCGTCCAGACTTTCAAGCGTTTTGGGCAAATTCAAATCATCTCTTTTCCGTTTATTTTGAAAACTATTAAATGCAGAAATTAATGATTGACTTAAAAACTGTTGATGATAAAAATCGATAGTACCTCCTTTCTTTTTCTCTTTCTCTTTGTTCAGGCGTTTAGCGATTCCTTCAAACCGCTTGTTTAGTTTCTTTTCTGTATAAAATTTTCCAAGAGCTAATAATCGTTGTTGTTCATCTTGTTGTGTTTCCGAATATTTATAAATTATATAGGCTTTAACCAATGTTAG
>CAYXQH010000199.1:0-9191 GCA_964467425.1 uncultured Saprospiraceae bacterium | reverse complement strand
TAAATTATGAGATTGATAGCCTTAGTGACCTTGTTTTTTTTAGTAGGAGTAAGTCAGACTTATTCCCAAGATCCACCTTCATCCGAAGCAGATATCGAAAAAAAATATCAGGAGCGGATCAAAAAAAATATGATCCATGGAGTTTATATTCCTGAAGACCTGGCAGATTCTTTTGTACAGCTCAATAAACTGATTGATAAAGATTCTAAAAAGAAATTCAAGGAGGTTCCTGAAGGAATAGCTGTTAAAAAATTACACTTTAGTCTGGGGAGATGGATGATTTACAATTGGGGCTTTTATGAAGGTTCCCGCCTTTCTCATTCGATTCGTCAATTGGGTGTTTTCCATCCGGATGATATAGCGAAATTTATTATTATTACTTATCATAGGTATTTGAATAAAGAAGATTTAAAGGTCAAAGAGCTAGTTGAACAATTTAAAGAAAAGCAAGAGAAAGAAAAGTTGAAGCGAAAAAGTAGAGGGAAGGTTATCCACGAAGAAAAAAGAAAGAGACAAGACTAAAAAAAGCCGCCACATAAAGTGACGACTTAAATTTTACACCAGACAAAACTATACCCTCATTCATTAAAATAAACAAGGGTAAATATCTTTTTCTACTAGATTTTTAATTTCATATCACTAAATTAAAAATTGTTTGACCAATATTTTGTCCTGCCTAAGACAGCTTCTTTATATTCTATTCTTGGGGGAAATTCCGCTATTCAAGGCGAAGTTCTGCGATTAGACTGAAAAATGATCGTTTCGCAGGCCTAGTATTTTCAAAGGTTTTTATGCCGGATAAGCAACTATTTTTGCAATGCCTTTTTTTTGATACCTTTTTATTTTTACTTTTGCAGTCCATTACGTTATTCTTAACCCCTTAAGTTTAGTAATTGAATTAACTTTTTAGTCTCATTTATGTTAGAATTGCAAATGTAGAATACTGATGAGCAACAATAATTTAGTTGAAAGCGTAATCTTATAGGGAACTTTTTAATAAACAAAGAAACTGATCATATAATATGGCTAAGAATTTATTGATAGTAGAGTCACCTGCGAAAGCCAAAACAATAGAGAAATATTTAGGCGCTGATTTTACCGTGAAGTCGAGTGTAGGTCATATCCGTGATCTGGCAAAAGGAAATAAAGCTATAGATAAAGAAAATGGTTTTACGCCTGAATATGTGGTTTCTCCTGAGAAAACCAAAGTTGTCAAGGAATTAAAAGATGCTTTAAAGAAGGTAGATGAGGTTTGGTTAGCGACGGATGAGGATCGAGAAGGAGAAGCGATTTCCTGGCACCTTTGTAAAGTGCTTGGTCTAGATGAGCACTCTACAAAACGAATCGTTTTTAGAGAAATTACAAAGTCTGCTATTCTTAAAGCTATCCAATCACCACGACAAATAGATTTAAATCTTGTCAATGCACAGCAGGCAAGAAGAATATTAGACCGTTTGGTAGGCTTTGAATTGTCTGAAGTACTTTGGAAAAAAGTAAAAGGTAAATTATCTGCGGGGCGTGTTCAATCGGTGGCTGTAAAGATTGTGGTAGAACGAGAACGAGAGATCATGAAGTTTGAAGCAACACCATTTTATAAGGTGTCGGCTATTTTTAATGTGAAAAATGAACAAGGGCGAATCGTTGAACTGAAAGCAGAATTGCCATCTCGTTTAGATAAAAATGAAGACGCTACTGCCTTTTTAAATAAATGCGTTGGTGCTACTTTCTCTATTTCAGATATTAAGGTACGACCAGTCAAAAGAAAACCTACTGCTCCCTTTACAACCTCTACGCTGCAACAAGAGGCAAGTAGAAAACTTGGATTCTCCGTGAGCCGTACGATGCAGAATGCTCAAAGATTATACGAGCAAGGGCATATTACTTATATGAGAACGGATTCGGTTAATCTAAGTGAAACAGCTATTCAAGCTGTAGCACAAGAGATTGAGAATAAATTTGGAAAAGAGTATGTTCAGACCCGTCGGTTTAAAACGAAAAAAGAAAATGCTCAAGAGGCGCACGAAGCCATTCGACCTACGAATATAGGTGTGATGCAAGCCACTACCGATAGAGATCAGCAAAAATTATATGAACTGATTTGGAAAAGAACGATTGCTTCTCAAATGGCTGAAGCTCAATTAGAAAAAACAATTGTTGAAATAGGAATTTCTACAAGTCCGGGTGATATACTAAAAGCGGAAGGAGAGGTGTTAAAATTTGATGGATTCTTAAAGGTATATCTTGCAGGTAAAGATGATGACGATGATGATGACGGTGCTGCAAAAGGTATTTTGCCTCCATTAAATGTTGGGCAAAATCTAGACTTAAATGAAATGACAGCGCTGGAACGATTTACTCGACCGCCAGCTAGATTTACAGAAGCAAGTCTTGTTAAGAAATTAGAAGAATTAGGAATTGGACGTCCGTCTACTTATGCACCAACCATTAGTAAAATAATGGAGGCCAATCGAGGTTATGTTTCAAAAGAGCAAAGAGATGGAAAAGAACGTGCTTATCAGGTTTTAAAATTAAAAGATAACGCAGTTAGTAGTAATACAGAGACTGAAATGACAGGAGCAATCAAAAACCGATTAGTGCCAAGTGATCTTGGGATGTTGGTAGTTGATTTTCTTTCTGAGCATTTTAATAATATCATGAACTACAGCTTTACTGCTGATTGTGAAAAGAACTTTGATCATATTGCTGCAGGAGGACAATCTTGGAATGATATGATTGGCGAGTTTTACCAGCCTTTCCATGCTACTGTAGAAGATACCCTTGAAAATGCAGAGCGTGCAACGGGAGAGCGAATCTTAGGGAAAGATCCTGAGTCAGGTAGAACCTTATTGGTTCGAATGTCACGATTTGGACCATTGGCACAAATTGGCCAGCCGGATGAATTAGAGGAAGATGAAAAACCAAAATACGCCAACCTTCGACCAGGACAGTCTCTAGAAACGATTGTTTTTGAAGATGCTTTGGAGTTATTCAAATTGCCAAAGAATCTTGGGGAATACGAAGGAAAAGAAGTTATTATTGGTGTTGGTCGATATGGACCTTATGTGAAATTTAATGATTCCTTTATCTCCTTAGGGCGCGGAACAGATCCATTGGAAGTGACTAAAGAGGAAGCAATTGTTTTAATTGAAGAAAAGAAAAAAGCAGATGCGCCAGTAGGCACCTATAAAGGTTTACCTATTACGAAAGGAAAAGGTAGATTCGGTCCGTTTTTGAAATGGAATGATATGTTTGTTAATATTCCAAGACGTTTTGATCCGGAGACTATTACAACGGAGGAGATGTATGAATTGATTGAGGCTAAGGTAATAAAAGAAGCAAACCGATATATTCACCGATGGGATGATCTTAAGCTATCTGTACAAAATGGCCGATGGGGACCTTTCATCAAGTATATGAAGAAGAATGTCAAAATTCCTAAAATTGACGGAGAACGGATGACTTCTGAACAAGCCAAAGAAATGATGACCTTAGAAAAGGTGCAGGAATTGGTAAAAGAAGAATATCCAGATGCTTTCAAGCCAAAGAAAAAGAAAGCGCCTGCTAAAAAGAAAAAAGCAGCGAAGAAGAAGTAAAACTTCGGTTTTAGGTTTTCGATGTTCGGTATTCTAAGTTAATTTCCTGAACATCGAAAACCTACGTTTTCACCTTTCACTCCTGATATATTCCACCATAAGTTTAGCAGCTTTTGCAGAGGCTCCCGAATTCCCTAATTTATTTTCCAAGTCAATATATCCAGTATGTATCTCGGCTGGATTGTCGATAATCGCTTGTAACTCCTTTCGTAAATTTTCCACGGTAAATTCTTGTTGAATTAATTCACGGAGTAAAGGTCGATCTAAAATAAGATTGACGAGCGAAATATATTTGACATTGACTAATCGCTTGGCGATAGAGTAGGAGATTGTACTCCCTTTATAACAGACAACTTGAGGGACTTTAAACAATCCTGTTTCCAGCGTTGCTGTTCCAGAGGTGACTAAAGCAGCCGTCGCTATTTGTAAAAGATCGTAGGTTTTATTTTGAATGACCTTTACACTACTTTGATTTTTTTCTAGAATAGTTTGATAAAAATCGAGCGGCATAGCAGGCGCACCTCCAATGACAAACTCATGATTTGGAAAATGAGGGATGACCTGAAGCATTTTTTCTAGCATCACACTAATTTCCTGCCTTCGACTTCCAGGTAATAAAACAACTAAAGGCCGTTTAGAAAGCTGGTGTTGTTTCCTGAAATCAGCATCAATCTTCCGATTTTGAATAACATCTAATAGAGGATGTCCAATAAAGTCCACCTTCATATCATATTTTTTGTAGAATGCTTTTTCAAAAGGAAGGATAACAAACATCCGATCAATATTCTTTTTGATTTGATGGACTCTCTTGCTATTCCATGCCCAGATTTGTGGGGAGATATAATAAAAGACTTTGATGCCCTGTTTCTTTGCCCATTTGGCAATACGTAAATTAAAGCCGGGATAGTCTACTAAAATTAAAACGTCAGGTTGAAAGGCAAGAATATCTTTTTTGCAAAAACGAATATTATTTAAAATAGTACGAAGATTCTGAACGACTTCTATGAATCCCATAAAAGCCAAATCGCGATAATGTTTGACTAGTGTTCCACCAGCTGCTTCCATCAAATCACCGCCCCAAACCCTGAAATTAGTAGTCTGGTCTTCCGTTTTAATGGCCTTCATTAAATTGGAAGCATGTAAGTCACCCGATGCCTCTCCGGCTATGATATAATATTTCATATAGCAAAGGTCATTTGGCCAATTGCAGTTCATCCTTCACTCTTCACCTTTCACTCCTCACCCCTGATCACTGTCCTAAAATAAAGTCTCTAAAATAGTAAACCCATAAGCCACCGAATATTACCGTAGGGACCACAACACCTCGCATACTATTCGTAAAGTACTTTTTCTTTTTATAATAATTAAAAGGAATTAGATTAAAGCAAATTGCTAGTAGGGTAATCGTTCGTTCGCGCCAGCCACTATAATCAGAATTGACTGCTTGACTTAATACCCAAAACAATCCTTTTAACAGACCATAACCAAGAATAGGCAGAAGAATGCCTAAAACTAAACCAATGACAATAGAGTTTTTATTTAAAAAGTTCATATCGGTTTGAGAACAAATTTTGACTATTTTAAAAAGAATATTTATATCTACTTAAGAGGTGCATCTTCCAGACCTTTCAGCGCTGGAATAGACTCATATTTGGTTAAGTCATGCATCGATGGAACAACAGAAATATAACCGTTTTCTAATGCCCAAACATCTGTATCCGTTCCAGTATCTTTATTCACAAATTTTCCAGTAAGCCAATAGTACTGTTGATTTCTGGGATCTTTTGATTCGGTGTATTCTTCGACCCATCTCGCATTACCTTGCCGGCAAACTTTGATGCCTTTGATTTCCTCGGTTGGTAAATCAGGAATGTTTACATTTAAAAGGTCAGCATGCGGAATCCCGTTTTCCAAAACATGTTCTACCAAATGCTTTACATAAGGTTTACTATTTTCAAAATTTGCGTCATGCTTAAAATTCAGCAAAGAAAAACCAATAGAAGGTATTCCATTTAACGAAGCTTCCATTGCAGCAGACATAGTACCGGAGTAAATAATATTGATACTTGAATTCGAACCATGGTTGACACCGGAAATGCAGATATCAGGTTTACGCCCTTCCAGAATTACGGTAATGGCCAATTTTACACAATCGACGGGTGTTCCACTACATTCGTAAGCCTCAATACCATCGAAAGGATTTACCTTTTTTAATCGTAAGGGATCATGAATCGTGATAGCATGTCCCATACCAGATTGAGGGGAATCAGGAGCAACGACTAATAATTCTCCAATCTCTTTGGCTACTTCTACCAAAGCCTTGATGCCTGGGGCAAACATTCCATCATCGTTCGTAACTAAAATCAAAGGTTTTTTCATATGTTTAAAATTTTTCAGCAATTAAAAATATGCAGAATAATTTCTGCACCTATGCCTGCCTGACGGTAGGCAGGTAACCGCTTTGCTCTCTCAAGATATTTTTTATTCAAGCACTTACGTGTTAAAATTATGATTAATAAATATCATGTGCGTTTCATCTCATATTTTTAGAAGCGACAAATTTAAGGAAATTAATTTACCTAAACTGAGTACTTAGATTTGAATGTATCTTAAAATCTCTGCGATTCCTCTTTTTCTCTGCGCCCGCCCGTTCCGGTACGGACTGGGTTTTATAAAATTCACCGCTGAGAAAAGGAGAAGCGCGGAGTTAGGGTGTTGGTTTAAATGCATCTTTTTAATATCAACATTCTAAATCCTACTTTTTACGATAGAATTACAATTTTTCAACCTTTCCTACATTATATTGTTTTAAATTTGTGTTGAATAAATTGACCATTACTAATTAATAAACTTCATGGCTCATTTTGGAAAAAAAGGAATATTGCTAGTTAACCTCGGAACGCCTGATGAACCCAGCAGAGGAGCTGTTTACAAATATCTTAAACAATTCCTATTGGATGGGAGAGTTATTGATATCCCTTGGTTACCAAGAAATCTATTAGTACGAGGTATTATTGCACCATTTCGATCAGGTTCTTCTTCAAAGCTTTATAAAAAACTATGGACACCAGAAGGGTCGCCTTTAAAAGTCTATGGAAATCGATTGGCAGATGGGGTTCGAGAACGTCTTGGCGAAGAATATGAAGTAGAACTGGCTATGCGTTATCAAAGCCCATCCATCGAATCAGCACTCGAAAAACTACTTAAAAAGCAAGTATCCGAAATAATTGTATTTCCACTATTTCCTCATTATGCTTCTGCATCGACTGGAAGTGTGCATGAAGAAGTGATGCGTCTTTTATCAAAGCGTCAAGTAATTCCTTCCATTAAGTTGGTGAATTCTTACTACGATGATGCCCGGATGATTGATGTCTTTGTAGAAAATTCTAAGAAGTTTGACCTGTCTTCATACGATCATATTTTGTTTAGCTTTCATGGGATTCCAGAACGTCATATGCGAAAAGCAGATGATTGCGGACATTGTTTAAAAGCGGAAAACTGTTGCAGTACTATTTCTATCAAGAATCAATTTTGTTATTCTGCCCAATGTCATTTTACCGCACATGAAATTGCTGCAAAACTAAATTTGACAAAAGATCAATACACAATTTGTTATCAGTCTCGATTAGGGAAAGATCCGTGGATGCAACCTTATACGAGTGATATTCTGGAAGAAAGAGCCAATAAAGGAGATAAACGATTATTAGTATTCTGCCCAGCTTTTGTTTCTGACTGTCTCGAAACCACTATAGAGATTTTAGATGAATATCAGGAAGAGTTTGAAGAAATGGGAGGAGAACATATCGATTTGGTCGAAAGCCTCAATGATAATCCAAAATGGATGGATGCGGTCTCTGAAATGGTAAAAGAAGCAGCTAATTAGCCGTTAAAATTTCGTGTTTCAATATATTTAAGATTTTCGAAAGATTTGTTTTACGAATAAATGGGTATTTGTATTTTAAATAAAAAAACGCAGAGGCACAGAGTTGATTAATGTTTAACTAATTCAATTTAGTAAAACCTATCCTGTCTCTGTGACTCTGTGTTGAAAATAATCCCATATGAGGCAAAAGAGACCAATAAAAAGTTATTTCTTAATCTTTCAATCACTCCTGATTGGATATTCGATATTCTTTCTCAATAAGCAAATCTTTTTCTTACTTTTGTAAAAAGGTAGAAAAGAGCCAATGACACATCAGGAAATCATAAAATCAATTCGGGCAAAACAATATAAACCAGTGTATTTTTTACATGGACCTGAATCGTATTATATTGACTTGATTTCTAAATATATTGAAGATAATGTCCTTTCAGAAGCAGAGAAGTCTTTTAATCAATTGGTTTTTTATGGGAAAGATTCTGATGCAAAGACGATTATAGATGCTGCCAGTCGCTACCCGATGATGTCCTCTCATCAGGTGATTTTCTTAAAGGAAGCACAAGAAATGAAAGGGCTACAGGACTTACAGCCTTATATTGAAAAGGCAGTACCAACAACGATTTTGGTGGTTTGTTATAAGCATCGAAAATTGGATGCGCGAACTCGTTTGGCAAAAGCATTAAAAGCCAATGCTGTACTTTTTGAATCTAAAAAGCTTTATGATAATCAATTACCCGATTGGATTACGGCTTATTTGAAAAGTAAAAAAATGTCTATCGATCCAAAAGCTTCGCAGTTGATTGCGGAATACCTTGGGACGAACCTTTCTAAAATTGTCAACGAATTAGATAAATTGGTTATTAATCTGCCGCCAGGAACTGCTGTTAATGAAAAGCATATTCAGGAGAATATTGGAATCAGCAAAGATTTTAATGTATTTGAATTGCAAAAAGCATTGGGTACTCGAAATGTAGTGAAAGCGAACCGGATTATTAATTATTTTATTTCTAATCCTCGAAAGAATCCACTCGTAGTAGTGGTCGGAACTTTATACAATTACTTTAGTAAAGTTTTTATGCTACATTTTATGAAACATAATGCCGACCGTGAAATAGCCAAAGCATTGAAACTTCGTTCTGACTATTTTTTAAAAGAATATAAAATTGCCGCAAGGAATTTTACGCTTCCAAAAACGAAGAAGGTCATTCACCTGCTCAAAGAATATGATCTTCGGTCTAAAGGTGTTGAGAACGACTCCACCAGTGAGGGCGAACTGATGAAAGAACTCGTCTGGAAAATTTTGCATTAGTCATTTGACCGGTACTTATTCCTCTTCTTTAAAATTGAGCTAATTTTACAAATTGTTTGCTTTGTGTAGTTGCCCTGGCATAAATTACAATGAAATATGTGCCTTGTGGAAGATTGCTAATATCAATAGCGTGATTATTTTCACCTGAAAGCGCATTTTGCTCTTCGCTTTGAATAACCATTCCAGTTGCCGTTTTAATTTCAATAGTTACTAGACCTTCTTCAGGAACTTCGTATACCATATTCATGTTATTTACAGCAGGGTTTGGGTGAAGCTCCATGTTTTCTTCTCCAACTAATCCAGAAGGACGAGGTTGTCCGACTTCCAGGTCTCCACATGCTGATTCACAACCCGCTTCATCTTTTACCTTAATAGAATAGGTGTCAGGTGCTACACTATAGAATGTTTC
>CAYXQH010000198.1:0-9207 GCA_964467425.1 uncultured Saprospiraceae bacterium | reverse complement strand
ATTTTAAAAACCTACTATTCTCCCTATTTAGTTTTTTTAGGTAACCATATTCAAGTAATGTTACTAATGAGGAATAGTGATTTTAAAAAAGCTATTGAAAAATGTGAAAAAATAATTTCTTTTTTCGAATTAAATAATTTCAGTTACAAAACACCGATAAGAGTATTTTTACACAGCCAAGTTATCTGCTATATAAATCTGAAGATGTATGAAGAAGGAAAGAAAACTTTAACAAAAAGTAACGCATATATGCGAAAGGGTACAAACAATTGGTTTGTAAACATCGAGCTAAATTTATTACTTGGTGCCTCTTCCAAAAGATATGAAGTTGCTGCAGAAAGTTTATCCTTAGGTATAAATCATTCTAAGTTCAAAACACTTCCTGATACAGTAAAAGAAAGATGGTTACTTTATGAAGCTTATATTCATTTTCTGATAGATGCTAATCAAATTCCAACTATGAAAAGAATTAAGAAGCAGTTCAGAATAGGGCGATTTTTGAATAGCATTCCTATATTCTCAAGAGATAAAGAAGGATTAAATATTTCAATATTATTTATTCAAATTCTATTCTTTATCATTAGAAAAAATTACTACGACATTTCAGATAGAATTGAAGCACTCGAAAAGTATCAATTTAGGTATCTAAAAGATAAAGAAAGCCGAAATTATTTATTCATGAAAATGCTTTTAAAAATACCTATTTGCAGATTTAATAAAAAAGAAGTTCAAATAAAAACAAGCACTCTATATAGTATGTTAACCGCTACTGCCTACTCATATACCAATAAGGGTTCGGAAATAGAAATTATTCCTTACGAAGACTTATGGGAAATTATTTTAGACAATCTAGACTAAAATCTAAAGCTAAGAGAACTTTTGATTCTTCTCACCATACATTCACAACATACATCTTCTTAGATTTATTCAAACTAAAAAAGACCAGCCTTTACGACTAGTCTTTTTCCTTTTGTAGCGGAGGTTTATTATTTACAACATTAATAAATATCAATCAATATTTTATAATTTGTGTTTTTAGGTTTTATGGAGATCCAGAACTGTTTGTCCAAATTTTGTTACCCGTTTTTAGAAATATATTCTTTTGTATTATCTAATTTTATTTTTACACATTAAGTATATTATTTTTATCAAATATTTTTTTGATTGATTTCATCAAAGTTAGTTGAGGACCAGGAATAGCTAAATTTAAAAAAGGCAGATGCAGTTTTCCTATGCCATGTTCTCCTGATATTGTTCCTCCAAGTTGAATAGCTTTATTGAATATTTCTGAAATCCCCTTATTACTATTTTGATACCATTTTTCTTTAGAACAATCCTGGCTTTGAAAAATATTTACGTGAAAATTGCCACTACCAATATGTCCCAGAGCGGTATATTCAAAATCATGAATCCGAGCCTGAGCCGCTATAGCAGAATACATTTCATAGATTTTTGAACGAGGAACAACTATGTCTACATCTCTAAAGAAACTATAATTGACCACGGCCATTCCTACCTTAGATCTCATCGTCCACAAATCCTTGATTTCCTGACTTGTCTGTGCTACGAAGATTTCTTCTGGAGTATAGTTATAAATAAATTCACTTATCTCGACCATTTCTTGCATTAAATGTTCTTTGTTTTTCCCTTCTAATTCGATCCATAACACACCATCTACAGGATTCTTTGCTTCTATTTTTTTATCTAAAAATTTAGAAACAAGTTGGTACCCTGTGCTATCAATAAATTCGAGACTGGAAGCGGAAAAACCTTGAACAAAAAATTGGTGAACACAATCAAATAACTTCTCAATGTTATCGAAAGGAACCATAATCAGAAGTTCTTCTTCTGGTGGGACCAGTCTCAAAACAACTTTCGTAATAATCCCTAAGGCTCCTTCACTCCCAGCAAATAATTGGGTGAGGTTAAATCCCGTAGCATCTTTAGTCACATTTTTGCCGGTCCATATAATTTGTCCATCAGGCAATACTACTTCCAGGTTCAATACGAAATTTTTTGTTGGTCCGTATTTCAAAGACTTTGGACTACCACTGGAAACTGCAACATTTCCACCAATAAAAGAAGACTCAGAGCTGCTTATATTTTGAGGAAAGCATAGACCTTCCTCTCGAACGGCATCTCGCAAAACTTGTGTGACAACTCCTGACTCAACTATAGCAATTCTATCAATTTTATTGATTTGCAAAATTTTGTCAAGTTTTTCCAGAGAAAGAATAACTCCTTTATTGAAAGAAAGTGCTCCTTTGCTAACGCCAGTTCCTCCCCCCCTTATAGTCAGTTTTGTTTTTGTCCGATTACATATTTTTACAATTTCGGAAACTTCCTTTGCACTTCTTGGGGTGATTACAGCCCCGGGGATATACTCTTCATTTGAAGTCCAATCTCTGGAATAATTGTATAGCTGTTCTGGAGTAGTAATGAAATCTGTATTGCTTACAACAGATTTCAGTTCTTCAAAAACATTTATTGATATATCCATTTTAAAAAAATTATCATAGATGATTAGCCGCTTTAAGTTCTTCTTCTACCGCCTCAAATAATGCATGGATATTATCTAGTCCAAAACCTTCATAATTATTTACACGTTGTACTATTTCGTAAAAGAAAGTTGCACGATCACCGATAGGTGTGGTAAATATTTGGAACAAAAAAGCGTCATCCAACACATCGCAGAGAATTCCGTATTTCCTTAGGGCAGCAACATCCAGTTGAGGATATTTTTGCTCTAATTTATCATAATAAGAGCTTGGGAATGTTGTAAACTTTACACCATTCGCTCTCAGTGCTTTTACTGATTTAAAAATATTTTCAGATTCAAAAGCTATATGCTGAATACCTGTACCATAATTTTGATCTATAAATAATTGCACCTGTGTTTTGACACCATGGTCTGGTTCTAATAGTACATTATTAATTTGCTTGTCTCCGGATTGCAAAACTTTCAACAGCATTCCTATCTTCTTTTCATTCCCTTTTTGTCTTTGATCAAATTCCATTACCGTCTTGGATAAGAAGATGTTATTGAAATAATTTTCCCAAAGTTCAATTTCATTTAAACGTAAAGCACAAGCTACGTGGTCAATCTTTTTTAAACTAGAATCTTCTACCTTGAAGTCCCATTCATCTTGTACATTCTTATAGCCCGGAAGAAAGTCGCCATTATAAGCATCATAGTTAACTAATACAATTTCATTATCATCAAACATCTTTAAAGAAGCTTGTCTTACATATCCATTTTCATCCGATGTGTTATATGGATGTTGAATTGGAATTGCTCCATTCTTCATTGCTCTTTTAAAGAATTCATTTACATTATCTACACGAATAGCCAGTCTTTTGATTCCGTTACCGTGAAGATCTACGAAAGAAACGATTTTATAAGAACTGGGTTGAGAGGCCGAAGTGATGACCAGTTTAATATCATTTTTGACAATGTAATACGAACACTTATCCTCTACACCTGTCTCAGGGCCGGCATAAGCTATGACTTTAAAACCGAGAGCTTTAACATGCCAATAGGCTACCATTTTAGCCATACCAACATAATACTCTACGAAGTCATACTCTGTTTTTAAGAAATCCGATACTATAATGTTTTCATTATTTTCCATTATAATTAATTTTATTAAAACCTACTTAAGTATTTTCAGTCAGGCTGAGAAAGTATTTTTCGCAGACTAACTAATAAATTTCAAACAGGTTATTATGATTAGATAATTAAGTTTTCTAGAAGAAATACTAGTCGATTTGTTTTTTCTGATGCTCAAAATCATTCGAGCTTATTCTATATTTAAAGAATTTTGATAAGCGCTCAATCCCTGTCTTTATTTCTAATTCAGAAACATTGCTAAAGGCAAGTCTAATTTCATTTTTTCCTTTTTCTCCAAAATAAAAGAAGGCCATTGGAGTAAAGATTAGATTGAATTTTTCTGCACAGAGAATAACGTCAGATTTATCTACAGCAAAGGGTGTTGTTATCGTTATAAAAAAACCTCCTTCAGGTGTATTCCAATTAATCCCTTTCGCCCATGAATGCTTTGCTTTATCTAAGAATAAATTAAGACTAGCTAAAATCTGATCTCTTTTTTGCTGCATGGCGATCACTTTTTCTTTAGTTTTTTCCAAAAGTGAATAATCGTTTTGATGCAGCATCCCCCCAAATGCAGCCTGGGTAAACGAGGGTGTATTTACTGTTATATACCCTTTGGTTTTTGCCATTAAATCGCTAAGTGGGATTTCTATTCCATTCTGAATAATGGTCTGATCAGCAATCATAGCAGATAATCGCAACGAAGGATATAAAGTTTTGGAAAACGACCTCAGATAGACAACCCGTTTATTGCGATCAAGCGATTTAAGCGTAGGAGGTTTATTGTCCTGATATGAAAAATCTCCATAGGCATTATCTTCGAAAATCAGAAAATCATACTTGTCTGCAAGATCCAATAAGCGATATCTATTTTCCAAAGACATTACTGATCCAGTAGGGTTTTGATAATCAGGGATTACATAAACAATCTTCACTCGTTTATCAGAAGCTATGCAATTATGAATTTTTTCTTCTATAGCTGTCAATGAAATCCCATTGAAATCAACAGGAATAGGGGCGACATTATACCCATTAATCAATGAAAAATGAGTAATGCCAACATAAGCAGGGTCTTCGACAATAATGACATCCTTATCTCTGTCGCATAAAGTCATCATTCCAATAACAATAGCTTCTTGAGTACCGACTGTAACGAGAATGTCTTTAGGTTGTACAATTATTTGTTCATCCTTTTGGAAATACTTTGCCAGTTCATTATTGATAAAACCTTTGGTTTTGTTGTATTGTCCAAGGTTGTTTAGAATTTCTTTGGAGCTTTTACCTTCTAATGCAGCCTGAGTTTCTACATAAAGATTGAAATAATCTGAAAAATCACTTATATCAAAATAGTTGGCATCAGGTCGACCAGAAGCGAAGGAAATTGCATTTGGATACTGCAATTGAATTTCGTTTAGAAACCCCATAACATCTTCCCCCATATTTTTCAAATGTGGGTTTATGGCACTATGATCTAGTGCTGAGCTTGTTTTTTCCAGCATAGCAGATTATTTAATCAAAGAAAAAATCAGTATTGTTCACTCAATCGTTTTTAATCTGAGTGGAAAGGTTTGGATATATCATTTTAGAAAAGAATACACAATGTTACTTTTCATAAAGACATTTATAAGGTTGGTTATTTCTTTAGGGTGATCATTAATAAAAAAATGATCACCTTCTAAAATTTTAAATTGAAACTGACTAGTAGTAAACCTTTTCCAGTTTTCAATTTTCACATTATAATCTTCTTCCGATCCCATTAGGGCACAAATAGGTGTTTGTAGTTTAGTACCCTTTTCTGAGAAATCATCTTTTTCTAAAAGTTCAAAATCTGCTCTTAATATAGGACTAAAGAAACCATACAATTCATCATTTTCGATAACCTCTTCCGGTACTCCTCCCAACTCTCTCAACTCCTCTTTGAAATCATCATCATTCATTAGATATCGATCACCCTTTTCTAAATCTTTTTCTAACTTTCCAGCATCTGGACCAGGGTTTCCAGATACGATCAGGTGACATGGCGGATCATTCAGCTTTTCCATTAACTTTGCAACACTCAAACCTAAGGTTGCCCCCATGCTATGTCCAAAAATCAGATATGGTTGATCGTTTCTCGACTTTTTTATTTGATTAAAATAGTCTTGTATTGCAGCGTTTTTATCTTTTAAGAGTTCTTCTTCAAACCTTTTTCCTCTCCCTGGTATCTCCAATGGAATGAATTCAATATCAGCATTTAATTCTTTTCTTAAAAAATCAAATGAATAACAACTACCACCAGCAAAATGTAATAAAAAGAGTTGGGACTTTTTAGCTTTCATTTTTATCTCTAAAATTATGGAGTTAAGAAAAGTTTCACGTAGGTAGTTGACTTTAGAGCATGTTTAAATCTAAAGATTCTCTACCAAGACATTTTTGGATAAGTAAATACCACGTCTTCTTTTCTACAGTCTTTAAAATCTTTGGGAAATGCCGTTTTTTCTGAAGATTGGATTCATTGTCGGACTTCTCCAACATAATTAATCCTCCATACTATACAAAGTAATTCATGTCAATCTATTACAGCATGTATAGCTTTTTCAAAACAAGCAATATCATAATCTCCATCCATAAGGACAGTGACCGGAATAGTATAAACCACAGAGCTTTCTCCTGTCAGACTAGAAAGTCATAACCTAAATTAGACATTAGAAAGCGGAGAATTGTCTGATTTAGAATTAGTTTTAAGTGTCGAAAATCTATTTAAGGATTCGCTTCTATCAATATTTTCAGATAAAGTACAATGCCAACTTCTGATTTTTTCATCTGCTGAATTTGATCTGTTTGTAATTGATCTACTTCCAGATGATCTATTTCTAGTTCATCTGTTTGTAATTGATCTTCATGAGAAACAACCTCTAAATTATTTCCTTTCAAAACTAATTTTATCTGCTGAGCTTTAAGTTCAGCAAGCAATTTTCCTACATTTTCCATAGACTTTGGTTTATTTTTGACATGTAGGTTTTAAGCTCATGGTTAAAATCTTATTGCAATTCTTGAGATTTAAATACTGTAGAAAAGAGACGAGAATAGTATCTTAGAATTCAGTAAATAATCCTATTTCGATTTGATACTAATTAATACTCGATTGTTTTTTCTCCATATAAACGCTCTGCTTCAATTTCTCTTTTCACACATTCTTGCAACAGTTTATTGGATTCTACAATTGGCTTTGATTCATCTGTATATTTAATAGAGCTAATAAATTCCAGCCAGGGTTCCATTCCCATAGCATATACAAATACATTTTTAGGATTAAACACATCTACTAATTTTTCTCCTTGACTAGAATCACAACCTGCTAATCTACGCGATTGATCTTGCTCTCTGGACATAGGTTCAGGGAGTAGTGGACCATACAACCAAGACAAAGGAGCTCCATCACATTCCATACCTAAAAACAATACATCGACATCACCTATAATTTTTTGAATTCGATCATAGATCATAGGCTCAACATTACATGAATCTGCAACAAACAAGATTTTAAACCTGTTGTGAAGTTCTACATGATAACAAAGTTTGCTCCTAATATCTAAATCAGAATGCTCTCCGATAAAAGGCAAACCAGTAATCGTACATCTGTCTAATTCAATGGATTGCATATCATCCAGTTCGATAATATTAGTAAACCCGATTTTTTCGAACATAACTCTTAAACCCGGATCTTGTAAATTACCTTTACCTCCACTCGGGATAACAATTGTTTTGATTCGGTGCCGTAGTTGCAATAAGGTTTCTAATAAAATATGATCCTGATGATTATGAGTAATCAATACATAATCTATAACCTCTGGTAAGTCATCAATTGTATATCGATCGACATCAGTATCATATCCATCATAACTAATCACAGGGTCAACTAAAACACTAACTTCTTTGGTTTCAACTAGTACACAAGCATGGCCAAAATACCTGGTCAGAATACCTTCGCCAGTGTATTGCTCATATTTCTTAGGTGGTTCTTCCGTAAAAAATGATTCAAAAAGTTCTTGTTTATTTGATGGAATATTTAATGCCGCAGAGATATCTTCAATGGAACCTGGTTGCCGCTTCATTTTAAATAGGTCATCAATGAGTTTATTTTTGAACGATAAATTTAAGTGAAGCAAATGTGGGTCATCTAATCGTGGCGTACTCAGGCAGAAAGATCGAGAATTATCAGATTCTACTAATTGAAGAGAAATGGATTGCATAGACTCATCATAGAATTCGCTTTCATATAATAGCGTTTCAAAAAATCTGTAATTGGGATGATTATTAAGGTCATAATAAAGTTCCACATAGCCTTTTAAAATATCGGGTATTTTTTCATACAGTGTATTCAAAGAATATCCTTTTGCTTCTTTTTGCAACATAGAATTCAGTTCACCAATGGCATCATACAACTCCAGTGTTTTCTTTCGCTTAACTATTGTATAGTCATACAATTCTTGGATTTCCGCAACTCGGCCTCCATCATAATCAATAAACGGGCCTCCAAGCATCTTTGGATTATTAACAGCAGCTAAATGAATTTTTGGATTTTTAATATAAGACTGCATGATTTTCAAATGTCTTTCTTTGATATTCATTGCAGCAGTTGCAGGTGATATAAGGTGCGCCCATGCATACCATCTATCTATTAAAGCTTCTAGAGCTACGTTAGCTTTTAAATAATATTTTTTTTCCATTTTAATGATTTTTTAATTGTAAGTAAAAAAATTTAAGTAGTGAGGTTTTCGATTGGTTTAGTCAATCTCATTTTTTGATTTAAGTATTAATCATACTTGATAAACTATTTAAGTATTGTAGAAATAAGCGGAAGGGCTTGTCTCTATAAAATTTAGATATTTCGAATTGGTTTGAATCGGAACCTATCAGGTGCCAGACTAAGATTTGTTATAAAAAAACTAAAGGCTTTTATCTTTTAGCAGGATTGCATTAACCAGAAATGGTTTGTAACCTTAGGTATTTAAGTTATTTATAGTTCCACTCTACACGCATACAAAAGTTTATTATCAGTGTACCTTGTTTTCGTTTAGGTTGGATTATAAATCTTTCACTTCAAAAACTATAGCTTCGACAGCTCCGGTAGCTGAGTTTATAACTCCTACATCATTTTCCACTTCTGACATACGTACCCAAACGCCCCCGTATTTATTCCCAAATCCAAAAGCTCCCCAAATTAATTTGTGGGGTGTCCAATCATTTTGCTTATTAGGGGCTAAAAAATCTACAGAATCACAATACTCTTGTGCAATAAAATCAGTTTCTTTTAATCCTTCTTCTATTGCCTTATCCCATTCTTCCGAAGTAGAAAACTTACCAATAAATACATCCTTTCCCTGATATCCCGTCGCTGATTTTATTACCATATTATCTTTGTTTTCTTTTAAAAAACTTACCAAATCAACTCTTTGCTTTTGATAAACAATATCCTTCTTCTTTACTTCCGTTGACCAAGGAATACATTTAAGGATTAATTCATTTTCTTCTTTAGAAAATTTATCATTTTCTGCCAGTTCCATGATTAATCCTAAGTTTCTTTTATCAGCGTCAAGGGTCATTCCTAAATGATC
>CAYXQH010000197.1:0-9218 GCA_964467425.1 uncultured Saprospiraceae bacterium | reverse complement strand
AAGCAAGGGTCTCTAACCCAAACAAATAAACACAAAAACTACTTTTAAAATAATTATAGTTATACAATTATAATGCCTTTACCTTCTTTATACAATAGTTCACCTATTTTTTTGTGACATCAATAAAGCAATTTTTCCTACAGAAAAGCCTTATTTTACTGCAACTCCGACCCTTTGTTGTTATACCGATTTTTTAATACTTTAGTAAAATTTATACTATAATGACAGTATGCTTTACGCAATATTGTTTTTAATATAAAAATCAATTTCCTATGTTCTACTTACTCTTAGTTCAAATTTTATATTTTTAGGAAAAGTAAATAACCACAAAGCCAATTTTATGAAATTATTGAAATTTATTTTCGTCCTTTTAGTAACCTTAGGATTGATCTATTTACTTAGTAACCCAATAGATCAAAAACCTAGAGCTATCCCTCCTATTGGCAAACTTTTAAATCCTTTTACTGGCTTTTGGAATAATGGAGAAACGGTTAATAACTTTAAAGATCAAGCCTATCAATTCAAAGAACTACAGGAAAAAGCTGAAGTCGTCTATGATGAACAATTGATTCCACATATTTTCGCGCAAAATCTTCAAGATGCGCTTTTTATACAAGGTTATATCACTGCAAAACATCGTCTTTGGCAAATGGATATCTCAACTCGAGCTACTAGTGGTCGATTATCTGAGGTCATGGGCGTGGGTGAGGATAATGCTCTTTTAGAAAGGGATAAATTACAAAGAAGGAAAGGACTTGTGTTTGCTGCTGAGAATGCTTTAAAGGGCTGGGAAAAGCACCCGGACGATTTAAAAAATTTGAATAGCTATACTGCCGGAGTCAACGCCTATATTAGTTCTTTAAAACCAAAGGACTATCCGATTGAGTTTAAGTTATTGGATTACAAACCTGAACCCTGGACCAATCTTAAATCTGCCATATTTACAAAATCAATGGCTCAAAGCTTATGCATGCGGGAAGATGATCTCGAAGCGACAAATGCACTAAGCGTTTTTGGTCAGGAGACTTTTGATTTTTTATATCCAGAACAAAACCCGAAACAATCCCCTATTATTCCTGCTGGTACACCATGGGATTTTGAGCCTGTTGACATCCCTGAAGAGAAACCAATCTTAATGGGTTTATATGATCATAAGCCTCATGCTAAACCCTCTCCTTTTTTAGGAAGTAATAATTGGGCAGTAGACGGTACAAAAACAGCTTCCGGAAAGCCTATTTTATGCTCCGATCCTCATCTCCAAATGACCTTACCATCTGTTTGGTTTGAATTGCAAATCACAACGCCAGGATCTAGTTCATATGGTGTTTCACTTCCAGGATTTCCGGGTATCGTTATTGGTTTTAATAATCAGATTAGTTGGGGCATGACGAATGTTGGACATGACGTTACTGATTATTATAAAATAGCATGGGCTGATGACAAAAGAACAAAATACATCGTGGATGATCAAATTAAAGACATCCGTTTCAAATATGAGACGTATAAATTAAAAGGTGGTAAAACGGTTATTGACACTGTAAGGTATACTGAATGGGGACCAATTATTTATGAAGACAAAGGGCATCCGCAAAAAGATTTAGCTTTCCGATGGTTAGGTCATGTTGGTGGTCCAAATGAGATCAATGTATTTCGAAAATTCCATCATGCTAAAAACTTTGATGACTATTACGAGGCGGTACAAGACTTCTTGATTCCTCCTCAAAACATTGTTTTCGCAAGTAATAATGGAGATGTCGCTCTGAAAGTCCAAGGTAAATTTCCACTCAAGCATCCTTCTCAAGGTCGTTTTATACAGGATGGTTCTAATTCTGCCAATGCCTGGCATGGCTTTATTCCCGCAGCGCATAATCCGCAAATCAAAAACCCTGAACGAGGTTATGTCTCCTCTGCTAATCAGCATTCTACTGATTCAAGCTATCCGTATTATTATCTAGGTGGTTTTGAAGATTATAGAGGCCGAGCCTTAAATATGTTTTTGGATTCTATGACAAACATTAACGCGAAGGACATGATGTCTTTGCAGACTAATACATTTAGTCTGAAAGCTGCAGATGCTCTACCTGCTTTATTAAGTATGCTGGAAAAAGAACCAGAAGACGCTACTGAAAAATCTATTTTGGAGGGTTTAAAAAACTGGGATTTTTATTATACAAAAGAAAGTCTTGCTCCTGTTGTATTTGACCATTGGTTTACAGAATTTTATAAATTAACCTGGGATGAAATTTATCACAAGGAAGACTCTTTAGGAATTGAGCTTTTGCTTCCAGAATCATGGCGAACTATTGCTTTATTAGTAGATGAACCAGAGCATGCATTTTTTGATATTAAAAATACCGAAGCATTGGAAACTGCCCAGGATGTTGCTCAGGCATCTTTTAAAATAGCATTGAAAAAAGGTAAAGAACATCTTTCTGACGATCAGTCATTTAATCTCAGCTTGTACAAAGACACTAAGGTTCCACATTTAGGTCGAATTCCTGCTTTTAGTAGTGAAGCATTAGACGTAGGTGGAGATGGAAGCACCTTAAATGCTATTCGAGGTACTGCTGGTCCTTCGTGGAGAATGGTAGTTGAAATGGGAGATGAAGTCAAAGCTTATGGTGTATATCCTGGCGGCCAGTCTGGAAATCCAGGAAGTCCTTTTTATGATAATATGTTGGAATATTGGGCAACTGGTCAATACTATGAAAAATTATTTTTAAAGACGCCTGAAGAACAAGCTGATAAGATTCTTTATAAAGAAACCTATTCAAAATAAACAACTCAATCCATAAAAATGAAGTTCATCGTTTCGATATTAATTATTATTATTCTTGGATATATTGGTCATCTCTTCCTGCCTTTTTGGAGTATTGCTGTCGTAGGGGGATTAGTTGGCGCCTATCATGCTAAACTTAGTGGAATCCGTTCTTTCTTTTTAGGCTTTTTAGGAGCAGTTTTGCTATGGGGAATTTATACCATCCTTGTTAACAACCAAAATGATGGGATCATAGCAGAAAGAATCGCCCGTTTATTTGGAGACATGGGCACAATTGGTTTAATTTTAATAACGACCTTAATCGGAGGTCTGCTTGGAGGTATGGGGGCATTGACAGGAAACCTAGGAAGAAAATTATTTACTTAGTCGAGTTTTTGAATTATTTCACCTAAGAATCATAGGGATTTATAGCTTTATACTTATTTTAAAATAAAAAATTCTAATGAAAGAAGATTTCCTATATCGGGAAGCTAAAAAGCGAGTAAAAAAGAAAAAAGACTTTTATGGCCATTTAATTGTCTTTTTAGTAGTCAACACTATTTTCTTTTTTATTGTATTTCTTAATAATGGTGGCTTTGCCTGGTTGATTCCTGCTTCGTTCTGGAGCATGGGTTTGGCTATTAATTACTTTTCCGTATTTGGATTACCAGGATCAAAAAGAGTGGGTGGTACTGATTGGGAAGCCAATGAATTGAGAAAAGAAATTGAAAAAATGGGTGGAACTATTTCAGATATCCCTAGTGAAGAATTAGAACTTCGTGAAATTCAGCGACAAAAACAGGGCTGGGATGAGTCTGATCTGGTCTAGGAATTAAATAAGATTTGTTTTAAAATAGAAATATTTCAACGAAAAAAATATGTCCACTCACTACACAGAAAAAGAAATTAGAAAAGCCCGTCGACGTGTCAAAGCTAAAAAAGGTTTTTACTCTCACCTTGCTGCTTATACAATTATTATCGTCTTCCTTTTTCTTCTTAATCATATTACCAGCCCAGGTAACTATTGGTTTCAGTTTCCATTGCTTGGTTGGGGGGTCGCAATCGCTTTCCATTATTTAGGCGTTTTTGGAATCCCTGGCATGAATCACAAAGATAAAAATTGGGAAAATCAAGAAATTGAAAAGGAATTAAGGAAAATCGCTCCTACCCAAAACAACACTCCAACTGTACCAGAAGATGAATTGGAGTTAAAAGAATTCAAAAAACTAAGGGATGATTGGAAAGATTCTGATTTTGTCTAAGTTTAAACATATACCTTATTTTTCTATTTCTACTTACACCTCTTGCAAAAAACATCTTTTTTTCGTATATTGTGACATAATAAACGCAAACTTCCTAAAAACTCTCGTTAGCTCCAATTACTAAATTACCGTTCACCCAAACGTTTAATTATGAGCCTGAGCATTATCAGAGTTTTATGTCTTTTTTTTCTTTTTACCCCTATCTGGTCTCTTTCCCAGAACACAAAAAACTACAAAAATCTTAAAAATATTAGTATCCAAGATGCTGATATGAATAAGCTTCTATTTAATTGTAGAAAGTCTAATACTGTGCTTGAAAAAGAAGAATTAGTTGAGTTCAAACAAAGTATTCTTTTAACTAATTCTAATGATACTTTTCCAGTATTAGCTCGATTTCTTTCTGAAAAGGATGAAGTTCAAATATTACTAGGAGATGCAACATGTGTACTTTTTAAAGAAAAGACACAAGCGATTGCTATCGGAAACCGAGTTCTAGTTCGTTCAGACTATCCACATAATGATCAATTTTTCCATTCTTATTTTGATGTAATCTCTGAAGGGAATGTTTTATTATTAAAAAACGAAGAAAACGTTTTCTTTTACAAAAAGGAAGAACAACCAGCCCAGAAAGTTAAACGAAGTAAAAAAAGCCTTTCAAAATTATTTCCTGAATCTGTCTCATTGATTAACAAAAAAAAGCTCAACATAAAAAAAGATCGCGATTTAATTCGTCTATTTGAATTTATGAATGAAAGTGTTGAAATATCGATGCGCTAGGAATTCCCATTCAGTTAAATATCAAAATCGAATTTCAATTATAAGTAGTTTGACAGCCCCCCTTATTCCACGATCGGGCAGGTTAAATGAATATATTTTTGTTCCTTCACTGAGCTTTGATCCTAAAATTAATCTTAACTTTGCATCTAGATTTTTTAAGCATACAAAGTAGAAGATGGACAAGCACATTCAGATCATTTCTCAGAAGCTCTCAATTCACGAACCCAAAGTTCGTAACACCATTGCACTTTTAAAAGAAGGTGCGACCATTCCATTTATTTCGCGCTATAGAAAAGAAGCAACTGGCTCTCTCGATGAGGTGCAAATTGGCGCTATTAAAGCAGAATTAAAAAAACTAGAAGATTTAGAAAGTCGTCGCAAAACTATTCTGGCCAGTATTGAGGAGCAAGGAAAACTTAGCCCGGACTTAAAAGCAAGGATTGAGGCTACTTACGATCCAACTGAATTAGAAGACTTATACCTACCTTATAAAAAGAAACGTAAAACGAAAGCTACAGTTGCTAAAGAACGAGGACTTGAGCCTTTAGCGGATTCCATTTTCAAACAAAACAATCAGGACCTTGAACGTCTTGCGCTAAAATTTATCTCGGATGATGTCCCTTCTATTGACGATGCTTTTCAAGGTGCCAGAGACATCATCGCCGAATGGGTAAACGAAGATGAAAAAGCACGAAACAGAATCCGAAGCACCTTTAGACGAGGCGCAACAATCCGATCTAAAGTAGCTAGAGGAAAAGAGGAAGCCGCCGCAAAGTATCGAGATTATTTTGACTTTGAAGAACGATTAGACAAATGTCCATCTCATAGACTTCTTGCCATTCGACGAGGGGAAGAGGAAGGTTTGCTTAGAGTCCAGGTAGGGCCAGAGGAAGAAGAAGCTCTTTTTCAATTAGAAAAGATTTTCATTGAATCGAATGGTGAATCTGCTCAGCAAATCAAAGAAGCCATTAAAGATTCCTACAAAAGATTGCTGGGATCATCTATTGAAACGGAATTTCGAAATTTATCCAAAGCAGCCGCTGATGAAGAAGCCATTCAAGTTTTTACAGAAAACCTCCGGCAACTTTTATTGGCTGCGCCTTTAGGACAAAAAAATATGATCGCCCTGGACCCTGGCTTTAGGACAGGCTGTAAACTCGTTTGTATTGATCAAAATGCAGATCTTTTATACAACACAACAATCTATCCTCATCCTCCTCAAAATCAATCTTTCGAGGCGATGGATACTATACAATCATTAGCTGAAAAATATAAAATCTCCGCTATTGCCGTCGGCAACGGTACTGCTGGTAGAGAAACGATGGCACTATGCAAAAAGATAAAATTCAATCAGCCTGTCGAAGTTTATCTGGTCAATGAAAACGGTGCTTCCATCTATTCTGCTTCCGCCATTGCTCGAGAAGAATTCCCTGACAAAGACGTAACCGTTCGAGGAGCTGTTTCCATTGGAAGGCGTTTAATGGATCCATTAGCTGAGCTCGTAAAGATTGACCCCAAATCAATTGGCGTTGGTCAATATCAACATGATGTCAATCAAAGCAAACTCAAAGACAGTTTGGATACAACGGTTGAAAGTTGTGTAAATGCTGTTGGAATAAATCTTAATACTGCTAGCAAACATTTGCTGACTTATGTTTCTGGTCTTGGCCCCACACTTGCAAAAAACATTGTAAGCTTCCGTTCCGAACAAGGGTCATTTAAGAAAAGATCAGAATTAAAAAAAGTACCTCGAATGGGAGCAAAAGCTTTTGAACAATGTGCCGGTTTTTTGCGGGTTCGAAATAGTAAAAACCCACTGGACAATACTTCTGTTCATCCGGAGTCCTACCCTATTGTTCAAAAAATGGCAAAGGATTTAAATGCATCCATTACAGAATTGATTGCACAGCCAACGTTACAAAAGCAAATCAATTTGAAAAGCTATGTGACGGATACTGTTGGAATTCCTACCTTGAATGATATTTTAAAAGAATTAGCAAAGCCAGGACTTGATCCAAGGGGCGAAGCAAAAACATTTAGCTTTGATGAAAGTGTCAAAACTATCGAAGATGTTCAGCCCGGAATGGTGCTTCCTGGGATTGTCACTAATATTACTAAGTTTGGCGCTTTCGTCGACATTGGTATTAAAGAAGGTGGCTTGGTACACATTTCTCAGATTGCAGATAAGTTTGTAAAAGATCCTGCCGATGTGGTAAAGCTTCAACAAGAAGTTCGGGTTCGGGTTATGGAGGTAGATACCAAACGTGGACGGGTAAGTCTTTCAATGAAGAATATGTAATTTATAGATTCTATTTTTTAATTATACTCTATAAAATTGCTTTTATTTGTCAATATGTTATTCATTAAAAACCGTTCTTTCTTATTGCTCTGTACGATTTTGTTATTATCTGCTTGTAAATCAAAACCAGAGCAAAAGGCTACACAATTAGTTACTAATCATTTTAATTTCCTGGACTCTACCCTGGCTAGTCAACAAATCATCACCGATTCCAAAGAATATTTTTTTGACCACGTCAGTATCTTGGATATGTCTATCCAACTCAAAACCTCTTTTCCTGATTCTATTAATCGAGCATCTGTTTTAAACATTTATAAAAACACGCTTCAAAATGAGGTAAGAACTTTTTCTAAAAAAGAAGAAGCGTTTATTTTGACAGCTATCCAAAATATTTTTAAACAATCAAAATTCGACTTAAATAAAGTAATCGATGCTCCTATTGCTTTAATAAAAACAGCAGGTAATCTTTATGGTGATGGTGTTTATTTTACCAGAGAACACAGTATTGTTATTCCTGAAGATGAATTGGATCGCCCAATACAACAGGACTTTGAAGAAGTCATGATACATGAGTTGTTTCATATTTATTCCCGTTATCATCCTGAGAAAAGAAAAGCGCTTTATGAATTGATTGGTTTTAAAAGTATAGGCATCACAGAGAATATTCAAATGAATCCAGCACTCAAAAAGAGATTACTGCTAAACCCAGACGGAATTAATTATGCGTATGCTATCGAGCTGGAAGAGCAGGGTAATCGTTTCCAAGCTATTCCATTAATTATTTCTAACAAGGAAGAATTTGATCCGGAAGAAAAGGTGTTTTTCAATTATTTGCAATTTGATTTGTACAAAATCCAACCGCCCTATTCCAGGTTAATAAAAGTAGAAGCAAATAATGACGGTACAAGTTTAATCGACTTTAATGAATTTAGCAGCTTCCGCAAACAGATTGGCGATAATACTGATTATATTATTCATCCGGATGAAGTGCTGGCTGATAATTTTATTTTGTTGTTGAGTGGAGAAGATTCGTGGGGCAATCTTTCGCCTCGAGGACAGGAGATATTGAAAGGGATGAAGGAGATTATTTTTGAATAGTTATTTTTTAGACACGGAGTCTCACGGAGGATACACAGAGTTTCACGGAGATTTGGATTAGAGCTTCATCAATCAATCAATCAATCAATCAATCAATCAATCAATCAATCATTTCCTCCTTTGCAAATTCTAAACGGATTCATACGAATCATAGATCAGCCCTACCTTATCCTCTTTATCCTAAAATTCTACCTTTGAAAAGCCGTAGATTGTGGTAGAAAGTAAAATCAATGAACCGCATCAAGAAAACATATCGTTTCTTTTTCAAAAAGCATCGTCGGAAAACGTTGGTCATTGGTTTGCTCTTGATGATCTTTTATTGGTTTTGTTTGCCCAAGCCTTTGTTTGACGACCCTACTTGCATGGTTCTGGAAGATCGAGATGAAAATTTATTAGGTGCCAGGATTGCAGCGGACGGGCAATGGCGCTTTCCGCAAAATGACTCTGTTCCGGAGAAATTCAAACAAGCGATTATCGAGTTTGAAGATCGCCGATTTTATAAGCATCCGGGTGTTGATCCAATAGGCATAGGTCGAGCATTTAAACAGAATATTTCCAATAAAAAATTAGTTAGTGGCGCAAGTACGATCAGTATGCAAGTCATTAGAATGGCTCGGAAAGGCAAGTCAAGAAATCTCTATCAGAAAATAGTAGAAGCCATTTTAGCAACGCGTTTAGAATTAAGATATTCGAAAGATGAAATTTTAGCTTTCTATACTTCCAATGCTCCCTTTGGTGGAAATGTAGTAGGACTGGATGCTGCTTCGTGGAGATACTATGGCAAGAGTCCTAAGTATCTTTCCTGGAGTGAAGCGGCGACGCTCGCTGTATTGCCAAACAGTCCTGCACTTATTCATCCGGGGCGAAATCGAAAAGCACTTTTTGAAAAAAGAAATCGTTTACTAGATCGTCTTTTAGAAAATGGAGTGATTGACAAAATGACTTGTTCTTTAGCAAAAGAAGAAGCTTTGCCAGAGAAACCGCTTCCGCTTCCTCGCTTGGCTCCACACTTGATGGACCGTGC
>CAYXQH010000196.1:0-9220 GCA_964467425.1 uncultured Saprospiraceae bacterium | reverse complement strand
ATATTTGCACTATATTTACTCTTTCTTTAGAATAAATCTAAATAATAATGAATAAGAAGCGATTGATATATCTTGATAATAATGCGACTACCCCTTGCGATCCAAGAGTAGTAGACACGATGGTGCCTTATTTTTATGAGCATCCAGGTAATGCAGCAAGCCGTAACCACCCTTTCGGTTGGGTAGCTGAAGAGGCTGTAGATTATGCTCGTGATCAAATAGCAGATTTAATAAATGTTGATTCCAAAGAGATCATATTTACTTCAGGTGCTACGGAGGGTGACAATCTTGCACTCAAAGGAGTTTATGAAATGTATGCTCGAAAAGGAAATCATATTATTACCGTTAAGACGGAGCATAAAGCGGTTTTAGATGCCTGCAAGAAAATTGAAAAAATGGGAGGTGAGGTAACTTACCTTGATGTGAATAATGAAGGCTTGATTAATCTGGAAGAATTAGAAGCGGCAATTACCGATAAAACTATTTTGGTATCTGTCATGTGGGCGAATAATGAAACGGGTTTGATTCAACCAATGAAAGCTATTGGAGAAATTTGTGAAAAGCATGGCGTGTTGTTTTTTAGTGATGCTACACAAGCAGTTGGAAAAATTCCAGTTGATCCAAAAGCAACAGGTGTACACTTAATGGCATTTACTTCTCATAAGATGTATGGTCCAAAAGGTGTCGGTGCTTTATTTGTGAATCGTAAAAAACCTAGAGTTAAAGTTACGGCTCAATTAGATGGAGGAGGACATGAACGAGGGATGCGATCGGGTACGCTTAATGTTCCCGGGATTGTTGGTTTTGGGAAAGCAGCAGAATTAGCTAAAAAAGAGATGGCACAGGATGCAGAGCGATTGTCTAAACTAAGAGATAAATTAGAAAAAGCGCTTTGTGCAAAACTCGAAGAAGTATATATCAACGGAAATGTTGACCACCGAATGCCTCATGTGACTAATCTTTCTTTCAAACATGTGGAAGGAGAAGGTTTGATGATGACATTTAATCAGGAAATTGCAGTGTCTTCCGGATCTGCTTGTACTTCCGCTTCTTTAGAGCCTTCTTATGTTTTAGTCGCACTTGGACTTGGAGATGATTTAGCACATTCTTCCATCCGATTTAGTCTTGGACGATTTACAACAGAGGAAGATATTGATTATGCAATAGAAGCATTAGGTAATGGTGTAAACCATATGAGAGACCTTAGCCCAATTTGGGAAATGTATAAAGAAGGCGTTGATATCGATGCCATCGAATGGTCAGAACATTAAACGAAATTTTTGAAAAGAAAAAAATAACAATATGGCTTATTCAGAAAAATTATTAGATCACTTTAAGAATCCTAGAAATGTAGGAACACTTGACAAGGGTGATAAAAAAGTTGGAACAGGTCTGGTTGGAGCACCTGAATGTGGTGATGTGATGCGTTTACAGATTGAAGTAGACGATGAAAGCGGTACCATCAAAGATGCTAAATTTAAAACTTTTGGATGCGGCTCAGCAATTGCTTCTTCTTCTTTAGCTACAGAATGGCTTAAAGGAAAATCAATTAATGAAGCTTTATCGATCGATAATATGGAAATCGTTGAAGAGTTAGCTTTGCCACCAGTGAAAATTCACTGTTCTGTTTTAGCAGAAGATGCGATCAAAGCAGCAATCAAAGATTATCAGGAAAAAAATGGATTGGAAGTTTCTCCAGAAACGGAAAGCTCTCATCATTAATTCTTTGACTAATACTTAATAATAAAAGTAGTTTAATATGTTATTCGTAGCAGATAGTGCGAAAGAGCAAATTAGCGAAATCAAATCTACTGAGAAGTTAGAAGAAGATTTCTTTGTTCGGGTCAGTGTGACAAGCGGAGGATGTTCTGGATTGTCCTATAAAATGGATTTTGATAACGAATCACAACCGAATGATCAAATTTTTGAAGATAATGGCGTTAAAGTCGTTACAGATTTAAAAAGCTTTTTGTATCTTTGTAACTCAACACTTGAATTTTCAGGTGGTTTAAACGGCAAAGGGTTCTTTTTTAATAACCCAAATGCGTCGAGAGAATGTGGATGTGGAGAAAGTTTTGCCGTATAGTTTTGTAAAAAAGTAATTATAGTTATAAATAAAAGCCTCGGAGTTTACTTCGGGGCTTTTGATTTTCTAATATACAATCCTCCAATTTCAAATAAACTTTATTTAAGTTTTAATCAGAGTGAATGCTCAAAAGCGTAAGATAAACGGTATTAGGTATTCGTATTTCGGTT
Source organism: uncultured Saprospiraceae bacterium (assembly GCA_964467425.1). GTDB lineage: Bacteria > Bacteroidota > Bacteroidia > Chitinophagales > Saprospiraceae > JAHDHW01. Next base: position 6,964 of record CAYXQH010000196.1, on the reverse strand, counting down.
CCTCCGAAAACCTAATGCCGAATACCGTTTATTTTTCATAATAATAGTAGGAAAAATTAAAAACTATTTTCTTTTAGGATTCCTTGTATGTCACGTCACTGCCACCTTCCGGGCGATGGTATGTAAAAGACGAGGGAAAAATCGTTTTAAATAAATAGCATAGGTCTCTGTTCCTCCAATCGTCACCTCCATTTTATTTCGTTTAATACTGGAAATAATTTTTTGTGCGCATTTCTCCGGCGCCATTCCCGCTCCCGTTTTTTGATCCATTGTTTGTTGCTTCGTACCATCTTTGGTCAAGGCATTCATGGAAACATTGGTACGAATATAACCAGGGCAAATCAAGGTCACTTTGATATTATCATCATGGTGTTCCATCCGAAGCGCATCGAAAAAACCATGAACTGCATGCTTCGCTCCACAATAACCAGATCTAAGTGGAGAAGAAAATCTTCCCATAAGACTTGTGACTGCTGCAAAATGTCCAGCTTTACGTTCAATAAAATGAGGTAAAACAGCTTTGCTTAAAGCGACTGTTCCGAGGTAATCAATATCTATTAGTTTTTTATAAACAGAAAAGTCCGTTTCATTAACCAAAGATCGTTGACTGATTCCTCCGTTATTGATCAAAATATCGATGTGACCAAAATGAGCTAAAGCTTGGTCCACTTTAGAAGACATTTGATCATGCTCCCCCAAGTCTAAAGGTAAAACCAGCGCATGGTCGTCATCTAATCCTGTTTCTTTTTTTACACGCTGTAGTTCGGATTCACGTCTTGCAGACAAGATTAGCTTCGCTCCTTCTTTAGCATACTCTTTTGAAAGTGCTTCTCCGATTCCTGAAGAAGCTCCGGTTATCCAAACGACTTTATTTTTTATAGAAGACATGCTCTTTTTTTTGTAAAGGTAGTTAAATACTTCTTTTGCTATCTAAAAATAGACTTGAAACAGTGTAATGTTTTTATTGATCGATGACTGGGATTTTGAATCGTTCGACAACTGACGTTTGATGCTCAGCTACCATGATAGACTCTATTTTTGCAATCACTTCAGGGTGGGCTGCTGCGATATTATTTTGACAGGCGATATCTTGTTCTAGGTTGAAAAGCTCAATATCCAATTTGCCGTCGAACATGTTTTGTCGGATCGCTTTCCATTTACCCATGCGGACTGCTTGTTGTCCTTTATAGGATGGGAATTCCCAGTATAAAAATTCATGTTCTTTTTGTTCCTGTTCTAATAGCGTAGGAAAGAGACTGATTCCATCTGAGTGATAAGCTTGCTCTACTTGCGCGATTTCGCAGAAGGTGGGTAGCCAATCCCAAAATGCAGAAATATGGTCAGAAGAACTTCCCGCTTTGATTTTATTAGGCCAGCTTGCAATCATTGGAACTCGAATACCACCTTCATGGGTATAGCCCTTTCCCCATCCTCGTTCCGATCGAAAAGGTTTAGCGCTTTCAAAAAATGGCGAATCTGCTCCACCGACATCATACGTTGGACCATTATCACTGGTGAAAACAATTAAGGTGTTTTCATAAATGCCTTCGGCTTTTAGTTTTTTAATTAAGTCACCAACTTGCTCATCTAAATATGAAACCATAGCAGCGTACGTTGCTCGTGGCGTAAAATTTGGAAAGTATCCTTTACCGCCAGAGTAAGGGTGTTCTGGGCCAAACTTTTTTTCATAATGATCTACCCATCGCTTTGGTGCCTGAATAGGTAGGTGCGGAATAGGTGAAGCATAATATAAAAAGAAAGGTTTTGATTTATTTTGATCTATAAAATTTATAGCCTCCTCATGCATAAGTGTTGGCGCATAATCATCTTGATCATAAAAAGCATAGGCTTCTCTTTGTAAAGAATCCGCTTCGTCCTTTAAGGGAGTGCGTGGTTTTATAATTTCATTATTCAACCAGATTTTTTCTTCATTTTTCCAAAGATGCTTTGGATAGTAAGTATGAGCTTGTCGCTGGCAATTATATCCATAGAAAAAGTCAAAGCCTTGTTTGGTTGGAATACCTTCGGATAAAGGTGCGCCGAGTCCCCATTTTCCGATCATTCCTGTTTGATAGCCTTTTGTTTTTAATAACTCTGCAATAGTTACAGAATCAACAGATAGCGGACGCTGTCCTTCAAGATTTGGGTCATAGACTGCTTTTTCAAAATCCCAAACCTCGCCTCTTTCCTTCCATTCGTCGTTTCCTCTAACATACGCATGCCCCGTATGTTGTCCAGTTAGAAAAACACATCTTGAAGGTGCGCAGACTGGAGAGCCGGAATAATGCTGTGTAAAGCGCATACCGGATTTTGCAAGCGCATCAATATTTGGGGTTTCGATTTTTGTTTGACCGTAGCAACCTAATTCGTTATAGCCTAGGTCATCGGCGAGGATAAAGATAATATTGGGAGAGGAAGAGGTGACTTCTTTTTCGCAAGAAGCGGTTAGAAATAGGATGGCAAAAAGATATAAAGTGTTTTTCATTTTTGTTTCTTTAGAAATAGGTCTACTAAAGAAACAAAAAAAATGGTGATCTTCAAATTCAACTGTTGAATAAACTTAAAGAGTCTTCTAGTTTTTTCTTTTTATTTATAAATGTGGGATGTTGTTTTTTAGGAAGGCTAAAGAAAAAAGTGGTTCCATTTCCAAAAGTAGATTCTACCCATATTTTGCCATTATGTTGTTCAATGATTTTTTTGCAAATGGCAAGTCCCATACCTGTGCCTTCATATTGGTCACTCGTATTGAGTTTTCGGAACATCAAGAATATTTTTTCCAGGTACTCGTTTTTTATACCGATCCCATTATCTGAAACAGAGAAAATGTATTTAGTTTTGACTTCTTTACAGCTTATGATGATAGTCGGTTGCTTCGTTTTATTTTTGAACTTTATACTGTTTGAAATGAGGTTTTGTAATAACTGGCGAATTCTAGTAATATCACCTAAGATGATTTCAGGCATTTCTTCTATGATGATATTTATCTTGTTTTTTTCAATATCTATATTTAGCTCTTGAGTAATCGTTTGTATAAGTGCATGAATACTGAATGCTTGGATTCGCTTTTCTTTTGAGCCAATGATAGAAAATTGCAATAGTGCTTCAACGAGATTGTTTAAGTTATGTGTGGCACTTATAACGAAATTAAGATATTCTTTTTCATTTGCAGATAGTTTAGCTTCGACCTGTCGTTGTAAGAGTTGAGAGAAACTGATAATTGTTCTCAATGGAGCTTTTAAATCATGAGAAGCTACATAGGCAAAGCTTTCTAATTGTAAATTAGATTCAATATATTTTTCAAGTTCTAAATTTTTATGGATGATATCCTGCTTCCATTGGACTTGTTCAGAAATATCCTGAATAGTTGCCTGCAATCTTTTTTGACCTTCTTCTTCAAAAATATTTACCCAGAGTCGAGCCCAAAAGATAGATCCGTCTTTTCGAATATATCTTTTATCAAACTTGACGATTTGTTTATCTCCATTTAATAACTCGTCAATTTTTTGTTTACTCAATTCAATATCATCAGGGTGTGTTACTTTTTTCAATATCTGACCATTAAGTTCTTCTTTCGAATAACCTAACATCTTTGAAAAAGTATTGTTTATCTTGATGGGGCTTGTATTTATGTCGGTAATTAGTATGCCCATTGCACTGGTTTCAAAAATAGATTGAAATCTAAAGTTAGATTTAAGAAGTGCGGTTTTAGATTTTTTACGTTCTGTGATATCTTTCAGGATAAGTACACCTAGGTTTTTATTTGGGGCAGGTAAACTAAAAATTGAAATTTCGAATGACAATAGAAAACCATTCTTATTGATATGATCATATTCGGAATGAACTGAACCTTTTTGCTTTAATATATTAGCCAGAGAATCAAAATTGTTAAATGCTGCGTGTTCATCGGATTGTTGTTGAAATAAGAAATCGAAATTTTTAGAGAAAAGAAGATGTTCTCTTGTTAGATCGAAATAATCACAAAGCTTATCATTGCAATCTAATTTAATTTTTTGTTTCAAATCAAAAATAAGAATGCCGTCGAAGGCATTTTCGAATAAAGCCTGGTAACGACTTTCACTTTGTTTTAAAGCAGTCTGAGCGATTAGATCTTCCGTAATATCTCTACAAACACCGTTCACTTTTAGAGGATTACCATTAGTATCTAAATCTACTGCTCCTATAGTTGTTAGGATGCGCTCCTCGCCATTCGGTCTGATTATTCGTTCTCTGGCTTGATATTGCCCACCTTTTTGCATTGAATTATTAAGTGTTGCAAGAAAAGCTTCTTTATCTTCTGGATGAATATGGCTTAAAAATAAGTCAAAACTTGGTTGTATGGACTTTGGTTCATATCCATAGATACGATACAGTTGGTCAGACCAAACTAATTTATTTGTCGTAAGGTCATATTCAAAACTTCCAAGGTTTGCAATTATTTGCGCTTTATTAAATTGAGACTCTTTTACTTTGTGTAATTCGATTGTCTTTGAAAAAAGATAGACGAAAAGTAAAACTACAAAAGCACTATACTGGATGATAAAAATTCCAATGATTAAATTTAAATAGAAAATTGAATGGTCCGGATAAAAAAGGTAATTACAAAGACTTACTATACCTCCTGTAAAAACGAAAATTGCCAGATGCTTAGAAGCGAATATATAGTTAGGGTTATAAAAAATTAAAAAGGCAAAAGACATCGGAACAAGTATTAGAGGGATAGTAGGGGAGTGCGTAATGAGAGAGATAAATAGAATGGAAAAATAACCACTGTACTGAGATATTAAAACTTTTTCATTAAAGTGTTTTGAGAAGCCTGAAAGTAAAAAAAATCCATAGAGAATGAAAAAATAAATCGGGAATAAGGCGAAGTATAAAAATTGATCATGGTAGGAAAGCCCTACAAAAAAAAAGAAAACGCAAGCCCAAAGTCCAAAAATAGATTGGAACCTTAAAGCCTTTTGAGCAAAGACATCGTAATTAGAACCGTCAAATGGAAACTTATTGTCTAGTTTTTTAAATAAAAAACTCATATCCGCATATTTGGGGTGAATGTTCAATAAGATACGAGTAGAACTACGCTTAGTTACAGTAAAAATCCCTTTTAATAGAAAATATTAATGAATCATTAGAGAAACATTGTTTTGGCTGTTTTTTATTTCTTTTTGCTCAAATTCTAGAGATTTAGGAATGGTAAAAAAGAAAGTTGTTCCTTTTCCAAATTCGGACTCAATCCAGATTTTACCTTCATGCTGATCAATGATTTTCTTGCAAAGTGCCAAACCAATTCCCGTGCCTTCATATTGTTGGCTATTGTGAAGTTTTGTAAAAAGATTAAAGATTTTGTCGTGAAATTCCGGTTTTATACCAATGCCATTATCCTGGACGGAGAACTGAAAATAGTTATCGGATTCAAAGCCATGAATTTCAATGGTAGCTTGTTGTTCGATTGATTTAAACTTTATGCTATTTGAAATCAGATTCTGAAATAGCTGTCGAAGTCTTGTGGTATCAGCAACGATTTGGGCCGGCATGTTTTTGATAATTACTTCTACATTATGTTCTTCAATATCTGATTTTAATTCCTGAACAATACTGTAGATAAGTACCTCAGGGCTAAATGCTTTAAATGATTTTTCTTGTGCATCAACTTTTGAATAGGTCAAAAGTGCTTCTATTAAACTACTCATGTTTTTAGTCGCACCAATAATAAAGTCTAAAAATTCTAATTCGGATTGATCTAATTTATGACTGGAACGTTTTGAAATGAGTTGTGCATAACTAATGACCGTCCGTAAAGGTGCTTTTAAATCATGAGAGGCCATATAAGCAAAGTTTTCCAATTGCAAATTACTCTCGATGTATTTTTGGAGAGAATCATTTTTTTGATTCAGTTCTTCAACTGTTTGTTGAATGATTTTATCCTGTTTCTTTTTATCCGAAATATCTTTTAAAATTGACACTACCAAATTGCGATTTGGAGCAGGAAGTCGGATAGATGTAATTTCAATGTTGTGAAATGAACCGTCTTTATTCTTATGGACGCATTGATACTGGATTTTATCATTCGTCATAATTTCTTGATACCGCTGCTTGAAAAAATCTTTCGATGATTCGCCATTTTCTTGTATCTCTGGGACGAAGTCGAAAAAATTTATTTTTTGGACTTCGTTTTGATCAACACCAAAAAGTTCTGCAAATTTGGAATTACAACTTATATTTTTTTGAGTTTCTAAATCAAAAAAACATATGCCATCAAAAGCATTTTCAAAAAGAGTTCTGTATCTGGATTCACTTTCTTTAAGTGCGATTTCAGCTAGTTTTCTTTCCGTCATATCTTTAACGATATCTCTGGAACCAATCAGTTTTCCTGATTTATCTTTTACAGCAATAGAATCTACTTCTATATATTTTATTTTTTGACCGGGCAAAATTAATCTTCCTTCATAGCCTGAATAGGAGCCTTCTGTTTTTAATTTGTGAAAATATTTAGCAGACTTTTCCCGATCCTCAGGATGAATTAAGTCAGCTACATTTAGTGTATGTAAATTTTCAAAATTAAATACTTTGTTTGCAGCAGGGTTAAATTCGATGATGTTGCCTTTGTCGTCTAGCCTGATGAGACAGTCACTCATGTTTTCGAAAACATCTCGATAAACAGTTTCATTATTATGAAGGGCTTCTTGCGTCAAAATTTTGTCTGTATCATCTAAAAAAGAACAATTTGTACTCACAAAATTTTTATGCTGGTCATAAATTCCAGTTATAAATGCGCTAGTGATTAATGGAGTGCCATCTTTTCTTTGGAAGGTTTTTTTCGCTCGGAATTGTTTTAAATCACCTTTGATCATCTGTTGCATTTTTTGTAAAATCTCCGGGGTCGTCTTAAGACAGTTTTCCAAAATATTTTGAGTTAATAACTCTTCTTTTGAATAACCTATCATTTTACAAAAAGAAGTATTGACAT
>CAYXQH010000195.1:0-9238 GCA_964467425.1 uncultured Saprospiraceae bacterium | reverse complement strand
ATATCACCTGCTTCATAAGCTGCATTTGTACTTCCTGATACATTTGAAATAATCAAACGTTGTATCCCTAAAAATTTCAGAACTCTTACCGGGAAGGTCACCTGTTTCATTGAATAGCCTTCATAATAATGAAATCGTCCAGCCATTGCAACAATTGCCTTGCCAGCGAGGTGGCCAAAGATTAATTTGCCTTTATGGCTTTGTACGGTGGAAACTGGAAAATGAGGAATGTCTTTATAGTCAATAGAAGCTTCGATTTCGATTTCATCTACTAAGCCACCGAGACCAGTTCCAAGGATAATTCCAAAATGAGGAGAAAAGGAAGTTTTCGATTTTATAAAAGTAATAGCTTCCTGTATTTGTTCGTATAGCATATTTCTCAGGACTAAGAAGTAAGCGATGAGGAGTTGATCGCTCATTTCTCATCGCTGATAAATTAATCGACAATCATGGTCGTGGTGTCTAACTTTTGTTGTTTGATGTTTTTAGGCACATCTCGAAATTCGTATTGTTGATTTCTAAGTTGAGGAACAAAGCCCGCTTCTCGGATCGCTTCCTGAATACCATCAGCAGTAAATCTAAAAGCAGCACCTGCAGCAGAGACTACATTTTCTTCAATCATAATACTTCCGAAATCATTGGCTCCGGAATGGAGGCATAATTGAGCGGTGTGTTTACCAACAGTTAACCAGGATGCTTGAATATTAACGATATTTGGCAACATGATTCGACTCATAGCAATCATGCGAAGGTACTCATCACCGGTGCAGGTATTTCTAGCACGCTTCAACTTTTTCAGCATTGTATCTTCATCTTGAAATGGCCAGGGTATAAAAGCGAGGAAGCCTTTTGCAGTGTCAGGCTTTTCAGATTGTACCTGACGAAGATCAACAAAGTGTTCCATCCGCTCGCGGTTTGTTTCAATATGTCCAAACATCATGGTAGCTGAAGTGGTCATATTAATTTTGTGTGCAGCACGCATCACGTCGAGCCATTCTTTTCCACTACACTTACCTTTAGAAATCAATCGGCGTACACGGTCGTTTAAAATTTCTGCACCTGCGCCAGGTAAAGAGTCTAGACCCGCTTCTTGCAATGCGCTAAGTACTTCAATATGTGTGGATCCTTCCAGCTTTGTAATATGTGCAATCTCTGGTGGTCCGAGTGCATGAAGCTTAAGGTTCGGATAAAGTGTTTTGAGTTCTTTAAATAAATCAACATAATATTTAAGGCCAAGATCAGGGTGGTGACCACCTTGCAGCAACAATTGCTCTCCACCATAAGCAAAGGTTTCCTCTATTTTAGTTTTATACTCTTCGATGCTGGTGATATAGGATTCTTCGTGCCCTGGGCGACGGTAGAAATTACAAAACTTGCAGTTGGCAATGCAAACATTTGTGGTGTTTGAATTTCTGTCTATGATCCAGGTTGCTGTGTTTCCTGGGACATGATGTTGTCGGATTTTATTCCCAACAAACATAAGGTCAGCAGTAGGCGCGTTTTCGAATAGAAAAACGCCTTCCTCAATAGAAAGGAATTCTAAGTCTAAAGCTCGTTTTAACAAGTGATCTACTTTCATATCTGAATCTGATATTTCATTAGTAAACAAAGATACGAAAGCTGAGTTTAGCTAAAGACTAATTAATTTTCATTTTTTATTGAAATTAGAAAAATAACCTGGTTTATAAACTCAACTTAATCTTGACAAAGCACTGATATAAAGCTTTTGAGTCATTTGTTGCAAAATGCAATGAAAAGCCGTATATTTGAGCAACTTTCTAATTAATCGGAGAGGGAACTACTAGTTCCCTCTTTTTATTTTTAGTATCGGTCAAAGAATTAATTGCCGATTTTAAAAAGTTAGTGAAAACAAGAGTGAATGAATTGAACACTGTTGAACTAACTTTTTAAACCAAAAGAGGGAATTAATTTTTGACTATTAACATGTTGATGTAACTATTGAGATGTCAATAAAAGAACAAATTACCGGATTACTGGATAAAAAATTTGAAGAAGAAGAGTTTAGCGACTGTTTTTTAGTAGAAATAGTTCATAATAACACGAAGCTTGAGGTCTTTGTAGATAGCGATTCAGGTATCACATTTACAACATGCAGAAAGCTCAGCCGTTATTTAGAGCAATTTATAGATGAAAATGGCTGGCTTGGAGAAAAATATATCCTTGAAGTTTCTTCACCTGGAATAACAAGACCGCTGGTGTTTAAAAGGCAATATGCAAAGAATATTGGTCGAAAGATGGAAATAAAGCTGAAAGAAGGAACCAAACAAAAAGGTAAACTAGTAGAAGTAACGGAGGAGCAGGTTTGTTTAGAAGAGAAGGTTCGCGTCAAAGAAGGCAAGAAAAAAGTGAATAAAGTGCTTAAGCATGAAATTCCTTTTGAAAATATAGAAAAGGCAATTATCAAAATTTCTTTTTCGAAGAAATAATATAAAAGTTAAAGGAGTTAGTATGATTCCTTTTTATTATAAATCTAAATTTTAAAAGTCATGATGAACTTAGTTGAAACTTTCTCAGACTTTAAATCAGGGAAGAATATTGACCGGCCGACAATGGTTCGTGTTTTGGAAGATGTATTTCGTACCCTCATCCGAAAAAAATTCGGGTCTGATGAAAATTTTGATGTTATCGTAAATACCACAAAAGGTGACCTCGAGCTCTGGCGAGTACGTGAGATTGTGCCAGATGGTGAGGTGTTGGATGACAGAAGCCAGGTTTCAATTTCTGAAGCCTTAAGTATTGATGAAGATTATGAAATCGGAGAAGAGTGTTATGAGCAGTTGCATTTAGAAGATTTTGGACGACGATCAATAATGGCAGCACGCCAAACATTGATTTCCAGAATTATGGAATTAGAAAAAGACGAAGTATACAAAAGTTATGTAGATCGTGTTGGTGATATAGTTCTTGGAGAAGTGCATCAAATTCTTAAACGTGAAATTTTGGTGATTGATGATGTGACGGGAACTGAATTGATCCTTCCACGAAATGAAATGATCAAAGGAGACTTTTTCCGAAAAGGAGATATGGTAAGAGGTGTTATTCGGAAAGTAGAAATGAAAAATAATACGCCTGTAGTAATTTTCTCAAGAACAGATAATGTGTTTCTCGAAAAATTAATGGAGCAGGAAGTACCAGAAATAGAAGACGGATTGATTACTGTGAAAAAGATTGTGAGAATGCCTGGTGAGCGAGCTAAAGTTGCTGTGGAATCTTACGACGACCGAATTGATCCAGTAGGTGCTTGTGTAGGAATGAAAGGTTCACGGATTCATGGAATAGTAAGAGAGTTGAAAAATGAGAATATTGATATTGTAAACTTTACCAATAATAATTCACTTTTTATTCAACGATCATTGACACCTGCAAAGGTTACATCTATTGACTTGGATATGGAAGCGATGCGTGCAGCGGTTTATTTAGAACCAGACCAGGTATCCTTAGCTATCGGGAAGGGTGGAACCAATATTAAATTGGCTTCCAAGCTTACTGGATTCGAAATCGATGTGTTTAGAAATAATGATGAAATGGAGATCGACGATGTCGATTTAGAAGAATTTTCAGATGAGATCGAAAGCTGGATTATTGATGCGCTTAAAAATATCGGATGTGATTCTGCAAGAAGCGTTTTAGAGTTGAGTCGTGATGAATTAATTCGACGAACTGATTTGGAGGATGAAACGATTGATGATGTTCTCAATATTCTTAAAGCGGAATTCGAAGAATAATATAGCATTAGCGGATTTTTTTTCGCCTTATGTTTAAAATACAACAACAGATAAAGACTTTAGAAATTGATCTGTTTTGCTTTGTCTGTTGTTTTTTGCCTGATTTAATGGTGTAAATGGAACTAAAAGCACTCTTTTAATCATTAATTAATTTGATTATAGTGCTAATGAGTGAGTTTTCCTTTAAATTTGCGGCAAATTATAAGAAAGGATTTTTCCTTAATTGACAAATTGCTTTTTAGATGAGTTTTATTATTTCACAAAACTAGTATGTTTTATGTAACCCAATAGTAAATTATCTCTTATCGGAAAGCTTTTGTCTATCGTTCAACTAAACAGACGGATACTAAAAAATTAGAATGGCAAAACGTCTTATTAAGATAGCTAAAGAATTAAATGTAGGTACCTCTACCATTGTCGACTTCTTAGTTGATAATGGTTTTGATATTGAAAACAAACCTACAGCTAAGGTTTCCGATGAAATGATTGCGGAACTCACCAAAGAGTTTAAAGGCTCTATGGACATCAAGCAAGAAGCGGATTCTCTTGTCATAGGCGTTCGCCCGGCGAATAAAGACGCTGCCGAAAATGTTGTCACTCCTCCAGCTCCAGAACCTGAGCCTGAACCTACTCCAGAACCTGAACCCACTCCAGAGCCTGTTGTTGAAGCACCTCCCGTTCCAGAGCCCGAACCAGTTGTCGAAGCTCCCGCTCCGGAGCCAGAACCCGAGAAAAAAGAAGTTGAAACAACGAAGGTTGGACTTACTATTAAAGGTAAGATTGATTTAGATGAGCTAAAGAAGAAGCCGAAAAAGAAAAAGAAAGAGGAGCCAGTAGCCCAAAAAGAGGAAAAGGTAGAAGAGAAAGAAGTTACCAAAGAAGAACCTGTAAAAGATACGGAACAAAAGCCAAAAGAGGAAAAGGTAGAGGAGAAAGAAGAAGCCAAGCCTGCAGTTGATTATACAACAGACATGCCCCAGACAGGAGACATGGTTCGTGCTGAAACACCTCAATTAAAAGGCTTGAAGATTCTTGGAAAAATTGATGCAGATAAATTAAAAAAGCCGAAAAAGAAAAAGAAAGAAGCTCCAGCACCTGCAGCTAAAGGAGGACAGGGAAAAACTGATCCGAATGCGCCTAAGAAAAGCGGAGAAGATTCGAATGCACCTAAAAGACGGAAAAGAAGACGGAAAAAAGTATCTGTTGGAGATTCTGGAGGAAATAACAGACCTCAACAATCTGGCGGAGGACAGGGTGGCAATAGAGGTAGAGGAGGACAAGGTGGTAATAGAGGTAGAGGAGGTCGACGAGATGATGTCAAAGAAGTTAGCCAAAAGGAGATTGATGAGAAAATCAAACAGACTATGGCGCGTCTTTCTGGAGGAGGAAAGAAAAAGCGACAAAAAATTAGAAGAGATAATAGAGACCGTCATCGTGAAAAAGCAGAATTGATTGAGGCAGAAAAAGAAACAGGAAAATTACAGTTGACCGAATTTGTTTCTGTTTCAGAGCTAGCAAGTTTGATGGACGTTGCGGTTACCGAAGTAATTACTACTTGTATGAACCTTGGAGTAATTGTTTCGATCAATCAACGACTAGATGCGGAAATAATCGAACTCGTCTCAGAAGAGTTTGGTCATGAAGTAGAGTTCATCAGTGCTGAAGAACAGTTAGATGATGAAGAAGAAATTATAGATGATCCAGCTTCTTTAATTCCTAGAGCGCCGATTGTTACAGTGATGGGACATGTTGATCATGGTAAAACTTCTTTATTGGATTACATTCGAAATGCAAGTGTTGCAGAAGGCGAGGCCGGAGGTATTACACAGCATATTGGAGCCTATGAGGTTAATGTTGGAGAAGACAAAAAACGAATTACATTTTTGGATACTCCTGGTCACGAAGCTTTTACAGCGATGCGGGCAAGGGGAGCGAAAGTAACCGATGTAGCGATTATTATTATATCTGCCGATGACAGCATCATGCCTCAGACGAAAGAGGCGATTAGTCACGCTCAAGCTGCAGGTGTACCGATTGTTTTTGCTATAAATAAGATTGATAAAGACGGTGCAAATCCAGAAAGGATAAAGCAAGAATTGGCTAGTATGAATTTACTGGTAGAAGATTGGGGAGGTGAATATCAATCACAAGATATATCAGCGAAGCAAGGTACCAATATAGATGAATTATTAGAAAAGGTTTTACTACAAGCAGAGATGCTTGAGTTAAAAGCAAATCCAGAACGTGTAGCATCAGGAACAATTCTGGAAGCTTCATTAGATAAAGGACGTGGTTTCGTGACGAAGATGCTAGTACAAACAGGGTCTTTATCTGTAGGTGATCCAATCGTTGCCGGAGAGTATTCCGGAAAGGTGAAAGCCATGTTTAATGAGCGAAATAAAAAAGTGAAAACCGCTGGACCTTCTACGCCTATATTAGTACTTGGATTAAGTGGTGCTCCTCAAGCAGGAGAGAAATTTAAAGAAACAGAATCAGAACCAGAAGCACGACAAATTGCTTCGAAACGTGCGCAGATAACTAGAGAGCAAACGAACAGGGCTAGCAAACGTATCTCGCTTGATGAGATCGGTCGACGTTTAGCTTTAGGAACGTTTAAAGAATTAAACCTGATCGTTAAAGGTGACGTGGATGGATCAATCGAGGCACTTTCTGATTCCTTGATTAAACTATCTATCGAAACCGTTCAGGTTAATGTTATCCACAAAGCTGTTGGTCAAATTATTGAATCGGATGTTCTATTAGCATCTGCTTCTGATGCGATCATTATTGGTTTCCAGGTAAGACCTTCCCTAGGTGCGCGTAAACTTGCTGAGCGAGAAGGTGTTCAGATCAAAGGCTACTCAATTATTTACGAAGCAATTGAAGAAGTGAAGATGGCTATTGAAGGAATGTTGGAGCCAACCAAAGAAGAAAAAGTTATTTCGCAAGTCAAAGTACAAGAAGTTTATAAGATTAGTAAAGTAGGAACCATTGCAGGATGTATCGTAGAGGAAGGAAAAATCACCAGGAATGCGAAGATTAGATTGATCCGAAATGGTATCGTGATCTACCCTACAAAAGAAGGAGCTGTCGGAGAAATTAGTTCTTTAAAACGATTCAAAGACGATGTTAAAGAAGTCCGAAACGGAATGGAGTGTGGTGTCAGTATTAAAAACTTCAATGATATAAAAGTGGATGATATTATCGAAGGTTATGAAGTTGTAGAGGTTAAACAAACCTATGACAAGAAGTAATCTGAATAAAATCATTTTGAAAAATATACTTAAAACGGCAGGATTTATTCTGTCGTTTTTTGTTTTTATAAGCTGATTGATTAGTTTGTTTTATTTAAAACTTGAATCTGCTTTTAAAATTAGAGATAATGAAATTTAGCTCAGAAATAATAATTAACAGATCTGTGAAAGAAGTTTACCGTTTTGCGGTAAGCCCTAAAAATCTAAATAAATGGGTAAATGATTTTCAATCCTACAAACCTATAAAAGGCAGGAATCGGAAAAAAGGGAGTACCGCTACACATATTTATGAAGATCAAGCAGGAAAACTAGAAGTACACGAAGAGGTGCTCGATATCACACCTGAAAAATTATTTAAAACTCGCCTCTCACATAAAAATATGAATACCGTTTTAGAATTTCGTTTTCTCAATCAAGGGGGGAGTACAAAAGTTGTGACGGACACTTATGTGAAACTCAAACCCGCTGTATTCAATCTCTTTTCCTTTTTTATGAAAGGTCAAATGAAAAAACAACAACAAGCAGATCTACGCAGACTAAAGAATGTAGTGGAAGGCATGAAGTAGTCTCGGCCTTTGGCCTCGAAGTGATAGTCGCACCTGCGGCGCGAAATGATGGTCCCGATTTTCAATCGGGAAATGATAGATTCAGCTTCGCTGAATAATAATAGATTTGACGTTGTCAAATAGTGATGGTTGCCTACGGCGAAATGAGGATTGTTTATCCAGCCATTTCGCCGTAGGCGACCATCATTTCTTCGCGCAGCGAAGACTATCACTTTCCGATTTATCGGAACCATCACTTTCATTCCGCCGAAGGCGAATGAACTATCATTTCCGAGCGCAGCGAGGACTACTCCACCACAAAGTGATATCCAAATCCTTTTAAGGTGACAATCTTTAGATTTTTGTCCTGTTCAAGGAAGGCTCGGAGTTTTTTAATATAGACATCCATATTGCGAGAATTAAAAATCGAATCATCGCCCCAGACTTTCATTAGAATATCTTTTCGGTCAATCGCTTGGTTTTGATGAGTGGCAAAAACACTAAGCAATTGAGTTTCACGATTAGAAAGCTTTTTAATTTCGCCGTTAAAATGTAGCTCAAATTTATTAGGATAAAAAGTATAACCGCCAATCGCAACGCTACTGTCGCTAGCAGATTTACGTTTTTTAGTATGCTGATTGGAAAGGTTTAAAATATTATGAATACGAACAATTAGCTCTTCCATACTAAAGGGCTTTTTGATGTAATCATTACCACCGGAATTAAAACCCTTGACAATATCTTGTAATTGATTTTTTGCAGTAAGAAAAATAATAGGCAGCTCAGGTCGTTGTTCCCTGATCTCCTGACCTATGGTAAAGCCATCCTTTTTTGGAAGCATCACATCGAGGACACAAATATGTGGTTGAAAATCTTTTACAACAGGTAAAATATTGAACCCGTTGCTCAGCATCTTTACTTCAAAGTCTCTGCTTTCTAAACTCTCTTTGACAATCTTGCCAAGATAAAGTTCATCTTCAACGTATAGTATTTTTGTCTTACTCATATACCTTTGGTAAACTTATTGTGAATTGGGTGCCTGTATCTTTTTTACTACTTACGTCGATTGTCCCTTTATGTTTATTCACAACACCAGCAACATAACTCAATCCAAGTCCATGTCCTTTGATATCGTGTTGGTCGCCAGATGGGACTCTAAAAAATTTGTCAAATATTTTATTTAGATAAACAGCTGGAATCCCAATCCCTCTATCTTGTACAGAAAATCTGACCTGCTTATTTTCTTCTTCTAAAATTAAATCAATCTGTGGATTTTCCGGACTATATTTCAGCGCATTATCAACAAGGTTATAAATAACGCTGGTCAGATGAATGCGGTCTCCTTCTAATTGGAAAGAGGAACCTTTCGTTTGTAAGTTTACAACGGCAGCAAATTTATCAAATTGCAGTTTCATAGAACCCAAGACTTCATTAACTAAAATCTGTAAGTCAAAAGTTTCGATTTTTAACTCCGGTTCTTTCTTTTCAAAAAGAGACATTTTTAAAACCTTATCCACCAGAATTGTTAAGCGATTTAATTCCTGTTTTGAAATGTTTAAATATTCTTTCGTTCGAGCGGGATTATCCATAGCGTTAAAACTACTCAAAGCTTCAATAGCTACACCGACGGTAGTGATAGGCGTTTTCAACTCGTGGGTAACATTACTAATAAAGTCGTTTTTCAATTCGGTAA
>CAYXQH010000194.1:0-9239 GCA_964467425.1 uncultured Saprospiraceae bacterium | reverse complement strand
CCTTTTGAAAAAAAGAATTGTTCTGTTTTAAAAAAGTCATTAAAGTCTTTTGGATCCCCTTCTAATTCAATTTTCATTTTAAGACCAGTACGTTTAGCCGGATCTTCATGATTGGGTTCGTAGGAAATTTTTCCAGAAAATGCTTTCGAAGGAGAATCGAAAATAATTTCACCCGTAGAAGAATTAGGAACCAAGCCTGTTTCATCATCTAAAATTCCTTTATGCTTTATATCAACCGTCAAGTCTTTTGGATGATTACTAATCGTTTTAAGAATATCAAAATTTAGATAATTAAGAGTCGGCAATAATTTTTGGAGATTCAAATTCTTGGTGTGCAGTTGTAGTTCGAAAGGTGTTCGATGTTCCGCACTAATATCAAGTTTTCCACTAAAATCAATCTGTCCAATATCATAATCAAAGCTCGTTTTTTCTAAAACAAGCGTATCTACACCTTCAAAGTGTACACCGGTATGAAAGTTTAATAATTGAAAAACCGAATAATACTGAAGGGTATCTACATCAATCGTTAAGCGAGGTTGGAAATTATGTTGAATCCCGGAAAGCGTTTCCTTCATCGATTTCTTTTTCTGCTTCTCTGTTTTTACAGCTTTATTCTGATCATTTTTTAGATATCCATTTTCTCCAAAGAGATTTACAAAATCTAACCAGCCTAGTTTTTTTGATTTAATATTCACCTCGCTACTCGCCCGTCCTTCTGCAAGATCAAATACCAACGCTGGTAAATTATTCAATCCTCCTTCAATATGTAAATCATGGTCCTTTACGAATGAACTATTGAGCATTTCGAATTTGGTATCCCCCGCTTTTTTGGTTAACTCTAATTTTTCAAATGGAAACAAAATGTTGGCAGGTTTATAAATCACATCAAACTCATACAGATCTAACGTTGCATTACTCGCTATGATTAATTCATTAAAGCCCTTGATTGGTCCTCTAAAATCAGCCGATAGTTTAAACTTTCCTTTTTCAAAAGAATATTGTTCACTCTTTAACCAGTTGCTAATTCCCGAAGCATCCCCTTCGATATCTGCATTGACGTCCAATTTCAAGCCCTCTTGTTTGGTGATCGTCAATTGTGCCTCTTTTGTCTGAATATCGAAATCTTGATATTTCGCTTTTAACGTTTTAATATCAAAACGTAAGCGATTTTTTCCTTCTGTGTACTTCCGATCATCCTGAAAAATTCTGTTAACAAAACGTCCGACCAATTGAGCATCGTTAAATTTTGTTTTTAAAATATCGAGATCATTTTTACTTAATCGAAAATCAATATCAATTATTGGATCATTACCTGGCTTAAAGGTTCCGAGAATATTTGTTTTGGTATAAAACGATCCATTGACTTTATAAGGCTTTATTTTTTCCTGAAGCTGTTGAGGAAGTAAGGCTAAGGACTTAAGATAATCCGTCTGCTCATTTACCAAGGTCAACCTTGAAAGGTCACTCCCTTTTCTAACAATCGTGCAATCGAATAAAAAGGATTGGTCATTAATTGCCAAATCGAAAGGCTCGATTCGGATAGCATCCATTCCTATAGCTGCATTAAGTTTTCCTTTGATGCTGCTGTTTTTTAAAAAAGAGCCGTTCTTCTTTTTAAAAGACATTTCCTCCATCGTCACATCCATATCTATTGTTCCACTTATATCCTCTTCTACATTTAATCTAGTTTGAAGGCGATTTATTAATCCGGCAATGTGGCTCGTCTTCAATTCATCCAGCACTTGTACTTTAATATTAGATAAGGAAACCTCCAAGCCATCAAAAAGGATGTTCATTTTTTCTCTATGATTGCCCTTCTCATCTTTTCCACCATCTACTTTTTGCTTAATCAGGCTTTTGAAATTGCTGTAGCCCTTTTGATCTGTAAATAGATTTATTTCACCATCGAATAATTCAACAGCATTTATTTCGACACTATCTTGTAATAGTTGTCCGATTGTTAAAGCAGCATTTAATTTTGCTAGCTTTAAAACTGGTTTCTGGTGTTGATCGTAAAGGGAATCGTGGACGAGCACATTATTTAAGGAAAGAGTCGCTGAAGGGAAATTTTCAAAAATGCTAATAGAGGCTTCATCAAAAGAAATCGTCCCCTTATTTAAAAATCCGAATTGATCAAATATTTTTCGTTCATTGGAAGACAGGTAATTATTCAGTGCATAAAGCGCAATACCAGAAAGGACTATCAGCAACAGTAAAGCCCAAAAAAGAATCTTAGCCAGCCGTTTAAGCCAGGACTTTTTTTTCTTTGGAGCTTTATTTTTTTGATCTTCTTCCATTTAAAAATACTGTACGTACTATTCATTTAGAAACTTGAATGTTTTGTGGTTTCAAGTTTGAAAACGTGAAACAGCATGTCTTTAGTTTCAAACTAAGAAACTTAAAACAAATGGGCAAAGTTTCATTAAGAAAATCAAACAGTGTGTATTGGAGCTTTAAGTTCGGAAAATTGAAGCAGTATAGCAATAGGTTTAAAAATCAAATCCTATTCTAAAACTAAACCGTTCATCTTCTTCTGTAATAAAATAGCCAAAATTGAGTACAATAAACCCAAGTGGAGCGACCCATACACCTCCTCCGTATCCAACATGCCAGGTATCTGAATTTTCATTATCCAACCAGACCCGTCCGTAGTCGACACCTCCCATTAAACCAGCGGTAAAAGGAAGTATTTTATTTGCAGAACCAAAAAGTCTTAATCGTAAATCCGTATTATGATAAAACGCTGTTTTTCCGTAAAAGCGATCTGCCCGAAAGCCACGAAGATTTGATTTTCCACCGAGTACTGCAGAATGAAAAAATGGAAAATCTCCAGTTCGATGCTGAACCCCTACTTTTGTCGCAAAAATAAAATTTGCTTTTCGATCAATATTTTGATAAAGCGCCAATGAAGAATTTAGAATGGTGAAATCTCTATCCGTATCCCTAAGGTCCGTCATCCAGGTTGTGTTTGCTAAAAACTGAGACCCTTTTGTAGGAAACTGAAGGTTGTCCTGACTGATTATTTCTAATCCAATTTTTCCACCACCATAATATTGATTTTCAAAAATACTATTGGGCAGACTAGTCGTTGATTCTCCACTTGTAATGAATCGATTCGTAGTTTCTTCTATAGAGGTTGCTTCAAATACAGGCCCAATAGTAAAACCATTCCCTAAGGAAGTAATTGTTTTTTTAAAGGCTGGGTGTACATAAGCTAAACTCTGACGAACTCGGTTAAAGGTAAATTCGTCATCGGCTACCGTTACCTGGCTATCGTTTCCAAAGCCATAAAAGCTGAAGGTAGACTGGTTGGTGCGCAACATAGCTTCCAATAAGAAATTGCCTTTCCCAATGGCCTGATTAAAATCTCCTGTATAATTGAGATCAACACCATTGGTCGCAAAAGAATAAGCTCCTGAGAAGCTATGTGTAGCAGCATAGGGGGCTTTTTTAAATTTATAGGTAGTTGTCAAAGTGCTAAACCCAAGAAAAATTCCATCATCCGGGTTAAAACCTAAATTAGGAAGTGGCAAAGTAGACGTATACTCATAATGATAATGACGACGGTCATAGACATTATTATCTCTATGGTTAGAGCTTTTATTTTTAGCTTCTGAGCCTAACTGATATTCATTTTTCTCCAAATTATCATAGACTTTTGTTTTCTTGGACAAGCCACTTACTTTTGATGCATCTACAAATTTATCCTCGCCTAGACCTCCGATCAATCGCACTAAAATCCCTTTGCCTACTTTTCCATTAACTTCAAAGACATCATCTTCTCCAAGACCGTAGATATCTATCTCTTTGGTAACCGATCGTTGAAACGTCCGATCAAAAACCAGCCGGTTGCCTTCCTTTTTCATATGATACACTCGTACTCTGGTATTTTCATTATCCAATCGATCCACTTTAAAAAGTTCGTCTTTTTCGGTACCATAGACATCAACTTTTTTATATAAAAGATCGTAATGCATTTTGGCAAATCGAACTATGCTATTCCTACGTTGCTTGACAATAGAAATAATCTCATCTGCCGTTAAGTCCTGTGCTAGTTGCGGCCATGTTTTGAAGGCTTCTTCAATTATTTCGTCTGTTAGGTTTACTTGAATAAATTTCGCTTCTCGTTCCCAATCTTCCCAGTCCATTTTATTTAAAAAACTATTATCCACATATTTAGGGCTCCAACTGGACCACTTCATGTTTTTAATATCTGGTTTATACACTTTTAGCTGCTTGAGGAAAGGCATAAATTGTCGAGCGACCTGAATAAGGAGCCCATCGTATTTACTAAACGGTTGATCCCGATCTCGTGGAATAGCTCGATAGGTCGTACTGTCTTTATTGATTTTTATTTTTGCCCAGCGCCATTGATCATCGTGTCGATCCCAATCGCCAATGACCTGATCAAAAAGTCTGGAGCGTAATAACCAGGCTTGATCTACTGTATTTTTGTGACTATGTGTAATCTTTTCTGCGAGATCTCCGGTACTGATTAGTTTTTTAGAATTTCCAAGGCTAGCTTCTTTTTCCCAATTACCACCTGCTCGTTCTTCCACCAGGTAAACCTGCCCACCAAACATATCATTATGCACACCGAGTGCTGGTTGCTTAGGGATATAATACAACTCGGGATTTGTATGGTAAACATTAATTGCATTTGCCATTTTCGGAATTGCTAATGAAGCAAATGGATGTGAAGACAAAAAGGTTTCCTGTACAATCCCATCGGCAGCTGCCATTTTATTAAACGGAAAAGGAACCGTTCTGGAAGCATCTTTTGTCAATGCTCGCATGACAAACTGTTGTCCATCAGGGTCGACCAATCGAAGAGAGTTCGTCTGATTACCTCCTCCTCTTTTTATAGCGGTCATCCCTCCTCGGTAATCTGCTAAATCCAAAACCGGAAACTCATATTGTTTTGAATAAATATTTCGATAATGTTCGCCTAACCAGAAATAATGCCATCCGCCTTTTTCTTCCACTTTATTAGTCACAACTGGTGTTACTTTTGATGTCAATTTTTGTTCATACTCCGGAAAGGTTTCAGGAATGTTTTCTTCTGAAATTTGCAGCTTACCTTTTATTTGTTTTCTATATAAAAGCTTCCCATCAGAGGACCCATCTGCTTTCCAAAACTTCAACCATGCAGAACCATCTTCGTAATAATCAATTTGAGAAAAACCTAATTCTGCAGAAGCGAAGTCAGAACCTTTACTTACCGCCGAAGAAGTTGTCGTTGATCCAGTTCCATTAATAATGACATGTTGTCGTTGTTTAAAAATATACTGCATATTATTTTCATGGGCAGAAACAAAAATATAGCTTCCATTTTTTTTGGCTCCAGCCAATACGTCAGCGATTAAGCTTTTGTAGTTTTTATGATTAAGGTCTCCTCTATTACCAATTGCATTTCGATAAAAAGCAGACATTGTTCCGATTACAGGTAGTGGTACAAAAACTTTTTTATTATCCTTATTGATTGGAAATAAATGATCCTTAGCTGTAAAAAACCCGCCATGTGGTCCATAAGAGAAAACAGGGTGATGTATGGCGATAACAACATTTTTATTTCGGTATTTCCGAACGACTTCTTCAAAGTGAAAAGCAAAATCTTTACGGCTTTTAAACTCGCAACCGTCATTGATCTCCGGCTCATGATCCCAATCCTCCAAATACCATTGAGAATCGACAAATACGACAATTAATTGATCATTAATCTCGACGACCTCCGGGCCACCACAACCTTGCTCAGGAAAAAAATGTCTTTCCCAATCATCGTCCTCTTCGATTCCTTTATTGAGTTTTTTCTCCAAATATTTTTCCTGTCGCTTCACTCCTTTCAGTCCATATTTTTTCCAATCATCCGCACCAGGCATAAACATCACTTTTCCATCGTAGCCTTTCAAGATAGCTAGTTGGGCATCTAATTGTGCTTCTGCTAATTTTCTTTTTTCTTTACTTCCTTTTCGAGGCATTCCATCAGGGTGGACATTGCTTCCCAGAAAAATCACAGAACTGTTCTCTCCTTCTTTTTTAAGTTTACTTTTTAATAATTCGAGTGCAGGGCTTTTTTCATTTGCATTAATATCTCCAGCGTTCCCAATCATATACATGGTATGCTTGATTTTTTTATTTGACGGCGCAACATTTGAGGTTTCCCAGTTTTTGGCAGCTGGAGTATAGTTTCTTTTATAATTCGCGCAAGAGGTGGAGATCAGAATGATTAAAAGGGGTAAAAAATACTTTTGCATGGTTTGAACATTAAAAGGGGTTGAGAAAGGTTTGCTTTGGTTTTTAAAATTAGATTAAATAGTTTGAACTACATCATATGAAATCCATTTTTTATAGAAATGATCATTGCCGCAATAATTCCAATTATAAAAATCAAGGCAGAAATCCAGACGAATCTTTGTTTCATCAAAATCGTTTTTCCTAAGAAATAAAGATCTTTGGTCATTTCATCGTAAACTGCATTTCCGTTATTTATTATTCTTTGAAACTCCTGTTGAAATTCTTCTAAAGAAAATCTTGCAAAGCTAGCTGCGTATAAACTCCCTTTATAGTCACTCTTCGAATAAGCCTTACCAAAATATCGATGTGGCAACATGCTTAAGACCGCGAAAAACATTGAGATCAAACTAAAGTTCATTAAAACACTTCCTCCTAATTGTAAAGCGGCTCGTTCAGATTCGGGTGCAATATACATGGCTCCCATAAGGAGGGAAGTGATGATCGAATTAATGGTAAGAATGATACTCGCTTTATTATCTACCATTTTGAGTAGATTATAATGATTTCGAGATAAAGTTCTGAAAAGTGTTTGCACCCCTCGCGGATCAAACATTTCCATTTTTGCTTTTTCTTTATCGAAATTCGGATCGATATTTTTTTTCTTTTTCTTTTTGGAAGAAAGCTCTTTGTCTTTTTTTTCCATTATGAATAGTTTGGTTAACTGCGAAAAGTATGGTTTTCTTAGAAAAAAAGCTTGTCAATTTCTGTCAAAATCACTTGCACTTTTAGTCCATCTCCGCTTAATCCAAGCTTCTTCTTGTTTTTTGTGTAGGAATGTCCAGGCAATTATTTGGCTTGATTTATTGCCTTGCCCCATCTGAATCGTTTTTACAACAGTAGCTTTTGCTTTTTTTAATTGCTCCTGTATATTTTTCAAATGCGACTTCTTTGATACTAAGGTAGAAAACCAAAAGCAATTTTTAGCATAACTTCTGCTTTCTTCAATCATTTTTTTAATAAAAACAGCTTCGCCGCCTTCACACCAAAGTTCACCACTTTGTCCACCAAAATTCAAAATTGGTTGCTTGATCTTTTTGTTTTTCAAATTGCTAATCTTTCGAATTGCAACCGCTTTCGCTTCCTCGGCTGAAGTATGAAATGGTGGATTGCAGATCGTCAAGTCAATATATTCTCGCTCTTGTATTATGTTATCCAAAATTGCCTGCTTATTCGCTTGTTTTCGAATTTCCACCTTCCCTTTTAAAAGAGGATTTGACTGGATAATTATTATCGAAGTATCCATGGCTTTTTGATCAATTTCAGATCCAATAAACGACCAGCCATATTCTTTTCGACCAATGATTGGATACACGCAATTTGCTCCTACGCCAATATCCAAACAGCTAAAAGATTCGCCTCTTGGAATTGTTCGATTATTTCTCTTGGCTAGGAGGTCAGCGATATAATGTAAATAATCTGCTCTCCCCGGAATCGGTGGACACAAATAGTTTTTAGGAATCTCCCAAAATTCGATATCGTAATAATGCTTCAACAAGGCTGTATTTAAATGCCGAACTGCTAGTGGATTAAAGAAATCGATGGACTCGTCACCGTATTTATTTTCAAATACAAATGGTTTCAACGCAGCATGTGTCGCAGATAGTTGTGCTAGATTATAGCGTTCCCGATGTCTGCTTCGAGGATGTAGGTTAGATTTTATTTTTGGATGTTTTCTCTTTTCGGACATAGGTAGTAATAAGAGGTATTATTTAAAATATTCGTGATCAAAATCCATCCCTGACCCTTCCCTTTCTAAAGGGAAGGGAATGAATTTCGCTTGAAAAGCGGAAGAAAGGGTTGGGTTTTACTAATGCTTCAATTCATTAAATTGGATTCCGTAATCGTATTGTAAGTCTTCGTGTAGGGCCGGGATGGTTTTACTGATTTTTCTAAGAACGGTATCATACATGTTTTTCATTCGAGTGCTTCTCTTATAAGAAGGAGTCATACTTTTCAGCTTTGTACAAAAATAAATCAGTAGCTCCACTTCTGTTTCTTTTTTTTGAGAGTAGCGAATATACTTTCTCACATTCGTTAAAATTTTTCTGGAGCTTTTCCGAATATAGTAATAGCTTTTGGTATTGATCTCTTCAAATTGAACATCCATAAAAGATTTGATGCTATTTATATAGGACTCTTCGTTGGAAGCCTCATATAAAAGGTAGGTGAGCAGTTCTTTGTTTTCTTTTTTAAATCGGGAAAGGCGGAGACAGAGCTCCAGTAATTCTTTGGGAGATCGATTACTTAGTTCTTGTTTAATTTCTTTTACGGTAGCGGCTTTCATATTGAATATTAAGAAGAAAACTTAAATAATGATATAGATTTTTAAAAAATCAAAAGGAATAATCAATATTTCCTCCAACAAACATAATGGAATCTCCTATTTTAAAAAAATCAAATTCTTTAAAGTGTTGTCCATCTTTGACCGCCTCAATTTCAGGAAGGACAAAACCTTGTTTTCCTGAACCAAAGACAATCGGCGCAATATGTAGTTGCAAGATGTCTATTGCTTTATCTTTTAAAAAGTTAGACGTCGTTACTGCTCCTCCTTCAACGTATACACTAAAAACTCCATTTTCATAAAGCAATTTCAACAAAGATTTACTTTCTATTTTACAATTTTCTGAAGAGTAGGTAAGCTGTTTTATTTTATCGGAACTGGAAAGCATTTCATTGGTCACCAGAAAAATTGGTTTTGGGCAACTTTCAAATAAGCTATCTAAATTCACCTTTGAAGAGCCAAGAATAATTCGCGTTGGATTTTCACCTTTCACCTTTCTGACTGTTAGTTTAGGTTGATCATTTTTTATGGTATTACTCCCTACAATAACTCCATCGCATAAAGCTCTCATACGATGTGCATGAATAAGATTTTCCTCATTTCCTATCCAATGAGATGCTCCATTTTTAGTAGCAATTTTACCATCCAATGTTTGTGCGAAATG